>CADBNG010000247.1 GCA_902795985.1 uncultured Lachnospiraceae bacterium | reverse complement strand
GTCCTTGCGGATCTCGGAACCGTGATCCTCTGTACGGTCCTGCTCACCCGGGAGATGAGGCTTCTGGGCCGGCTGATCAGCGACCAGGAAAAATCGGATGACTGACCGGTTTCCCTCATAAAAGGTAAAAGCTGGCAGAGGGGGCGTCCCCTCTGTCAGCTTTTTACAGGCCGCGGCCGGCCGCCGTCAGATCATGACGATCGGTCCCCGGCTCTCTTCCAGATCCTTTTTGGAAAAGCCGTAGGTTTCACAGTTATAGTAATCAATTTCATCCGTAAGGCTCATATAAACCCCGTCAAACACGGAGCCCGCGCCGCCCTGGGCAATACAGGGGATGAAGGACTTTGTCCCGCATTCCTTTATCGTACGGCGGACGACTTCCCGGTTATTCTCCGGCGTCCAGCCTTCAAAATCCACCAGGCAGTTCTCAATTCCGCCCATGAACATAATCTGATCCCCGTATTTCTGAATCAGCTCCGGAATGTTGTTTGTGGAGAAGCATCCCTGCCAGACGTCAATCCCCATTTCAATCATGGAAGGCACCAGCGTCGCGGCGTAGCTGTCGGAATGATGGAAAATGTATTTCACGCCATGGCTGTGAAGATAGCCGTAAATCTGCCGGTACGCATCCACGAAAAAGTCCTCGAACATGGAAACGCTCATAAATGTGGTCCGCTGGCCGCCCCAGTCGTCATGATGGAAAACCGCCTCGGGGTGAAACCGGCTGCAGTAGTTTTCCGCCAGTTCCAGCTCGAAATCCGTCAGCATTTTAATCATGTCATGGATCTCGTCCGGGTATTCGTACATGGCCATCAGCGTTTCTTCAATCCGGCACATATCGTGGCACTGTTCGAAAAGGCCGGGCGCCATAAGCAGGGCCGGAAGGGTTTTCTTCTGATCGATGTCCTCCAGCATTTTATGACAGATTTCCCATCGTTCCTCCGAAAATTTAAGGGAAGGGACCTTCACATAATCCCGCCAGTGCTCGATATCCTTTACCAGAAGGTGCTGCTCATCCTGCAGCGGAAAACTGGCCGGAACATTGTCCGGATGGGAGAAATAAACGCCCCAGGGATCCGCTACGGGGATCGGCGAGCCCGGCTCCGGCCATTCGTAACTGGCCAGGAAAGGATCCACCACGAAGGCCAGGCCTTCAAACTGGTTGACAATCCGTTCCGGAGTCCGGCGTTCAAGAAGTTCTATCATGTTTTCCCTTGCTGTAAGCACTGAAACATCACCTCCTGCTGGATGCACAGTAAATGGATTCCCGAATGATATGGAAAAAGCCTCCGCTCCTGCCCGGCGGGCCTTATCCTGTGTTCTACAGATTCAGTTCCGTCCGGCTGATCAGATCCTTCTGCCCCGCCGGCGCAAGTTCCACAAAATACGCGCTGAAACCGGCGACCCGCACTACCAGGTCCCGGTATTCCTCCGGCTTCTCCTGCGCCTTCCGCATCGTTGCCGAATCCACCACATTAATCTGCATTTCCATGCCTCCGGAAGCAAAATAAGTCCGGACCAGCATCGCCAGCTTGCGGATGTCTTCTTCCGTCCTGACGGAGCCGGGGTCAAATTTCATGTTCAGCAGCGTTCCGTTGGAATAATCTGTCTGATTGTCAAAATGAAGGACGGAGGACAACAGCGCGGTGGGCCCGCCTTTGTCTTTCCCCTGAACCGGTGAGATCCCGTCCGCCAGAGGTTCGCCCTTAAACCGTCCGTCCGGGGTCGCCGGCGTCATTTTTCCGAAGAAAATATTCGTGGTGACCGGATACATTCCCGGAGCAAAATGGTTGCCCCGGGGGCCGGTATGGGAATACACCGCTTTGGCGAACATCTCCGTTACCGGGTGCACGTACCGGTCCGCTTCCGGATCGTTGTTGCCGTAATGCGGCGCCCGGGTTTTAATATAGTGATGCAGGGATTCATATCCTTCCCAGTTCTTTTCCAATGCCTCCTGAAGTTCCGCCGCCGTGCAGATTTTCTCCTCAAAAACCAGATGCCGGATCATCTGCAGGCTGTCCGCCGCGTTGCCGAGGGCGATGCCCGCAATGCCGGTGGAATTGTATTTCGCGCCGCCGTACATAACGTCCTTCCCGCTCTCCATGCAGCCGTCGATCATGGCGGACACTACCGGGAGCGGCAGCACATCCCGCGTCGTATATTCATAGGAATTGGCGCAGGCGCAGTGAAGATTGACGAAAAACTCCACCTGCCGGCGGAAAGCGTCCCAGACCTGGTCCATCGACGTCATATCCTTCAGATATCCCGTGGGCAGGCCTACCCGCTCCTTCCGAGGCGCGCCGCTCCGGCTGGGCATGGGGTTGAAACCGTCGTTCAGCGCCAGGCAGAGGGCATTGGCCAGATTGAAGTAGGACTCCGCCCCGGGACCGCCGCAGGCCGGCCATTCGTCGCCGCAGCCGGAAGGCTCCACGCAGCCGATCAGGCAGTAGTTCCGGGCGCTTTCCAGGGAAAGGCCTCTCTTCATCAGGGCCGGAATGATCACTTCGTCGTTTTCAAGCGAAGGGACTCCTCCGGCAATCTTTGTGGTCCGTAATGCCGCTTCCCAGAGTTCATCCGGAGTTCCGGCATGGATCCGGAGGGCCTGGGGCGGATCATGAAGCACCAGCCGGCCCGCGGACTGGAGCATCATATAGGTGACGTCATTGGACGCGTCATTTCCGTCTTTATCCACGCCTCCCAGCGTCATCAGCTGGCCGCTGGTATAGCCCGGACCGGATTCCGTCGGGATCAGCCCTACCACTTTATTGACTTCCGCCACTTTTAAATAAAACAGATCCAGAAGCTCCTGCGCATACTCCGGTGTAATGCGCTTCGCTTCCAGATCCTTTTCATACAGATCGATCAGATACTGGTCAATGCGGCCGAAGGACAGTCCGTGCAGATTTCCGTCCAGGGCAAGAACGGTCTGGTACAGGAACAGGCACTGCAGGCCGTCATAAAAGGTCCGGCAGGGTTCTTCCATGATATAGTCCAGCGAATCCGCCATCATGGCCAGTTCCGCCCGGCGCTCCGGTTCGGCGCAGGCCTCCATCTGCCGGCGCGCTTCCCGCGCATAGCGTTTCGCAAGGATCATCACGGCATCGCAGGCGATGGAAACAGCCCGGTAGAAATTGTAGGAATCGATGGTATTGCCCGGAAGGCCCTGCGCTTCCAGTTCCCGGACCTTCGCGTCCGCTTCTTTTTTCACTGCGCCGAAGCCCTTGTGAATGGCTTTCTGATGATTCGCGCAGAAATGGCCCACCGGAGCCAGATGCCCGCCTTTTGTCCGGAAAGTGGTTACGCCGTTTCCCTCGTGCGCCGCCAGAAAATCCGGCACATAGGCATCGGCATAAACGCCGTGGGCGTGATCTGCCCAGAAATCCAGCGTTTCCAGAATGTACTTTTTATCCTCTTCGCTGATATCATACGGATCCAGATACCGGGTCGGGAGCGTATCGATTTCATCCCGGATCCAGGCGATGCCGGTTTCGGGATACAGCGCGCAGGCCCGGTAGGACGAGCCCTGCTCGCCCACGATCACTTCGTCCTCATAAATACGGACCGGGATGTTTTCGCAGACGTATTTCAGGTTCTTTGCCCGCCGCAGAATCCCGGTCAGCCGGGGATTTTCCCTGTAAAAATCCGTGACCAGGCGGTACCGGGCCGTACAGATCCTCGGCTTCGTATTGCGGTATTTGCCGCGCATCTTCTGCACGCGCGGGGTTACGGGTTTTAATTCATACATGGGCAGATACTCCTGTGATACTCCGGTGGCGGCACGGGGACGCTTCCCTGTCGCCAAAACCCGCAAAATGGCGACAGGGAAGCGTCCCCATGTCGCCATTTTTTCTACAGGCCGTGCTCGGCCCGGGAAATAATATCGTTCTGCATCGCCGTCGTCATATCGACGAAATAGGCGGAAAAGCCCGCAATACGGACGACCAGGTTATGATATTCCTCCGGGTGTTCCTGGGCTTTCCGCAGGGTCGCCGCGTCCACCACGTTGTACTGGACTTCCATGCCGCCCCGTTCGAAATAAGCCCTGGTGACGTCCTCCAGCTTGGTGATGCCGTCATTGGCCCGAAGGGCGGACGGATGGATTTTCAGATTCAGCGCCATGCCGTCCATATAATGGGAATGGTCAAAGCAGGTGGAGGAAAGGAAAACCGACGTCGGTCCGTTCACGTCCCGGCCCTGCCCCGGGCTGGCCGCGTCGGCGATGGGAGCGCCGGCCTTTCTTCCGTCCGGCGTCGCCCAGGTGATCTCCCCCTGGACCACATGATCCGAAGCTCCGAATGTTCCGCATTTGTACACTTTGCAGCGGGACGTGTGGAATCCACGGGTCATGTTGTAATACAGCTCGATCACATATTTCATCTCTTCATCCGCGTAAGGATCGGCATTCCCGTAATGCGGCACCTGGTGAAGAATCTGCTGCTGCAGGTCCTCATAGCCCTCCCAGTTGGCCAGGACGGCGTCCAGATAGGTCTTTTTGTCCACGAGTTTTTTATCAAAGATCATGTATTTGATCGCGGTCAGGCTGTCCGCCGTCGTCGCCAGGCCCGTGGCTGTTCCCCCGTAGGAATTGTATTTCGCTCCGCCTTCGGAAACGTCTTTTCCGCTTTCCATACAGCCGGTAGTGGAAATGGAAAGGTTCGGGAACGGGAACAGCCGGGGATACTCATGCTCCGTATAATTGTTCAGGGTGGCGGACCAGGTGATCATCCATTTCGCGATCTTTTCAAAGGCGGCCCGGACCTCCTCCATGGAATTCATATCCGTCAGGTATCCGGAGCGCACCTTTTCCGGCGCCTGGGCTCCGTTCATCGGATTAATGCCGTTGTTGAGCGCCATGTCGAGGGCAATTGCCCAGTAGATGCCGTTATGCCCCATGGCCGATCCGTTCGGCGCGGGATAATCGTTTCCGGATCCGGTGATCTCCTGGCAGCCGATAAAGGCGAAGTTCCGGGCATCTTCCAGCGAGAAGCCCAGCTCCTTCATAATGCCGGGAATGATGACGTCGTCGTTCTGAAGCAGCGGAAGTCCGCCGACCTTCATGGACGTGGCCATCGCGCAGTCCCAGATCTCTTTCGGGGTGTTTTTACTGACACGAAGGGAAATGGTCGGTTCATGCAGCTCCAGCCGGGCCATGGTTTCCAGAACCATATAGGTCACCGGGTTCACCGCGTCCTCTCCCGTTTCCGGGATGCAGCCGCCGATGGTGGTGTGCTGGCCGAGGTGGCCGATGCCGGCCGTCTGGGTCATTTTTCCGAAATTGCCGTGGTAGAACGTGTTGATTTTCAGGAAGAACGCGTCCACCAGCTCCTGGGCTTGATCCATGGTGATCGTGCCCTCTTCCAGCTCTTTTTTCAGATACGGCCAGGTATACTGGTCGAACCGGCCGAGGCTGGTCACGCCGGGATCGTTGTCCACCTTCAGAAAGACGTTGTACAGCATCACCTGCTGCAGGGCCTCCCGGAAGGTGCGGGCCGGCTTTTCGGCGATCCATTCCAGGCTTTCCGACATCTGAAGCAGTTCTTCTTTTCTTTCGGGGGAAGGGGCCGTTTTTGCCTTCTCCGCCGCAAGCTCCGCGTAACGCCGCGTAAGCGTGATGGCGCCGTCGCAGGCGACCACTGCGGCTTTATAGAACATGTATTTGCCCATGTCATCGCCCTGGATATTGCCTTCCCGCGCATCCAGCCAGTCCTGTGCCTGCTTCCGGATATCGCCGTACCCTCTTTTCAGGATATTCTGGAAGCCCGGCGTCAGATGTCCCGGAGGCGTATGAACCGGAAATCCGCCGATTTTGCCGTAGTCCGTCGCCTGCAGCCGGAAAAAGTCCTGCGCGCCGTCCGGCAGCCACTCTTCCGGAATCTGTCCGCCGTACACGGCCTTCCTCTGGGCGGCGATCTCCCGGAGTTCCTTCAAATCCTCCGGTGAAACGGCCAGCTTCTGATGGGAATACAGCGGATCGTCGTCCGGCGCGTGATGCAGGCCGTCTTCTTCGATCGGCCAGGTATTTTCGATATCCGCCTTCAGCCATAGCATGCCTTTGGCGGCTCCCCATCCTTTGCTGCCTATGTCCCCGACGAAATATTCCTCTTCCACAATGTCAATCGGCATGCGGGAAATAACGTAAAGGGAAATATAGGGTTTCTGCAGAAGAGGCGGGAAATTATAGTATTTCCGCTCCGCTTCCAGCTTCAGCCATTCTTTCCGCGCGTCCGCGATAATCAGACGGTCCCGGACCTTCGCGCGCATTCTTTCGATCCGGCCGGTATGGGTTCTGAACTGATACATAATCTGTCCTTTCCGGACTCCCGTCCCTGTCCTCAATCCAAAAGCGGCGTCAGTCAAACAGCATGATCGGCACCCGGTTTTCCTCCAGTTCTTTTTTGGAAAAGCCGTACAGCTCCGTGTTGAGGGCGTCGATCTCATCGGTCATGCTCATATACACGCCTTCAAAAACGGAGCCCGGCGCGCCCTGGGCGATGCAGGGGATAAAGGACCTGGTCCCGCACTCCTTCACCGTCCGGCGGATGACTTCCCGGTTGTTTTCCGGCGTCCATCCGTCAAAGTCCACCAGGCAGTTTTCAATTCCGCCCATAAATGTGATCTTATCCCCGTATTTCTGAATCAGCTCGGGCAGGTTGTTCGTGGAAAAGCACCCCTGCCAGACGTCGATTCCCATTTCGATCATATCCGGCACCAGCGTTGCCGCATAGCTGTCGGAATGATGGAAAATGTATTTCACGCCGTGATCATGCAGATAACCGTAAATCTGCTGATACGGCTCGACGAAAAAGTCCTCAAACATGGGGACGCTCATGAACGTGCTCCGCTGGCTTCCCCAGTCATCATGATGGAACACCGCCTCCGGATGGATCCTGCTGCAGAACTGTTCCGCCAGTTCCAGTTCGAAATCCGTGAGCATTTTGATCATGTCATGCATCTCATCCGGACATTCGTACATCCCCATCAGCGTTTCTTCGATGGTGCACATATCATGGCACTGCTCAAAAAGCCCGGGGGCCATGAACATGGCGGGCATGGCTTTCTTCCGGTCCACCGCGTCATACATTTCCTTCGCAATGCCCCATTCCTCGTCCGTGAATTTCAGGGAAGGGGCTTTGACATAATCGCTCCAGTGCTCGATATCTTTCACCAGCAGATGTTTTTCGTCCTGAAGAGGAAAGCTCGCCGGCACGTTGTCAGGGAACGCGTAATAAACTCCCCAGAGATCCGCAACGGGCTCTTTCGCCCCTTTTTCCGGATACTCGCATTTCATCAGAAACGGATTGATTACAAACGGAATGGCTTCAAACTGGTTGACAATCCGGTCCGGTGTCCTGTGTTCCAGCAGTTCGATCAGGTTCTCTCTCGCAGTCAGCATTTTCTTTCCTCCAAAAAACATAACGAAACAGACTTCACCCCACCCCGGGTGGACTGATTTCCGTTTCTTCTCCATCTGTTGCCGGTTTCATTCTACATCATGAAAACAGGTTTATGTTCTGCATATAATGAACCGATTGGAACCAAAAGAGCATTTCCGCATCCCGCAATCTTTTTTTATTATAAAAGCGGAAGAAAAGCACAGAGACCCCGGATCGGGAGCATTGTGAAAAAAGGAGATGTCTTATGAACAAAGCACTGGAACAGTTTCCTCATCTTTTGGCCCCGTTAAAAATCGGCAATGTCGTCTACCGGAATCATATCTTCGCCGGGCCCTCCGGTTTTACGGAATCGGCCCGCAACAACCAGATTGTTGAAAAAGAAGGCATCTACCTGTACCGCAAAGCCCTTGGCGGCGCCGCAGCCATCACGGTCAGCGAAACCAGCGCGGATCCGTGGGACCGGGGAGATCCCTACTGGCCCAGAAGCGTGCAGAATCCCGGAGCGCACAACTATATCCGCGCCTCGGATATGATTACCCGCGCTGGCGCCGTTCCTTCCCTGGAAATCAACTTTGAAGGAATGCTCAAAAGCTTCCGCGGTCTGGACGCCGTCGAAGCGATCGGCCCTTCGGACATTGAGCATTTCGACGGCTATACCCATTCTTCCCCGAGACCGGTGCGCGTACGCGCCATGACCGAAGAAGAAATATGGGCCGTCATTAAAGAATTCGGCAAGGAAGCCCTCGCGGCAAAGAGAGTCGGCTTCCGGATGGTCAAGGTCCATGCGGCCCATGGCTGGGGCCTTCACCAGTTCTTCTCCCCCATGCTTAACAAACGGACCGACAAATGGGGCGGCAGCATCGAAAACCGCTGCCGGTTCGCCGTTGAGGTTGTGGATGAAATCCACCGCGTCTGCGGCAAAAACTTCCCGGTGGAAATCCGCATCAGCGGCGAGGAAGTCATCCCCGGCGGATTCGGCCCGGAGGAGTCCTGCCGGATTGCCCAGCAGCTGGACGGCCATGCCGATATCATCCATTTCTCCACAGGCATGGATTTCGACGACGCGCAGTCCGCTTCCCGTACGGAACTTTCCATGTTCTATCCCTTTGGATATAACGCCAAGCGCTGCGCCGCGAAAGCCAAGAAAGTCGTCAAGCACTCCCTTATCGGCGCCGTGGGCGGAATCAGCGATCCCTATGAAATGGAACGGATGCTGGCCGACGGAGAATGCGACATCATCTATCTGGTCCGTCAGCTGATCTGCGACCCGGATCTGCCGAACAAAGTGGCAAACGGCAAGGCCGATTATGTGCGGAAGTGCATGAGATGCCTGCACTGCTACTCCTATACCATGCCCAACGGCGATCTCCGCTGCGCCATCAACCCGAAGGTCGGCCGGGAACCGGAAATGTTCTATTCCCTGCCGCCCGTCCATAAGAAAAAGGTGCTGGTCATCGGCGGCGGCATCGCCGGAATGCAGGCAGCCCTTACCGCTGCGGAGGAAGGCCATGAAGTCGTGCTCTGCGAAAAGACAAACGAGCTGGGCGGCAATATACTCTGCGAAAAGGACGTGCCCTTCAAGCAGCGTCTGCATGAATACATCGAACTGCAGAAAAAGCTCCTGGCGGAATCCTCTGTCGACGTCCGCATGGAAACCGAAGTCACGCC
>CADBNG010000246.1 GCA_902795985.1 uncultured Lachnospiraceae bacterium | reverse complement strand
GTCGCCGGCATCTACGGTTATATGGAAGAGCAGGGGCTTCCCTGCAGCGACGACGTGGTCGATCTCGGCAACCGCGCCGCCTACAGCCTGCAGGAGATCACCGAGGAAGACCGGCAGACCATGCTCGGCGCGTGGACAGCCGCGAAAAAAGAGAAAAAAGCGGACAATGGGAAACGTCCCCCGGTCCGGAAAGAAGAGGAATGATGATCCAATCGGCTAAGAAACAGATCGCTGTCCTGACAGCGCTGCTCCTGCTGGCGCTTGCCGTTTTTGCGGGATGCGGGCAGGAAAGCGGACCCGCCGCCGCATCCGGCGGAAAAGACCCGGACAGCGTGCGGGAAGAAACCGCGCAGGCGCTGATCGCAGCCAATCCGGCCCCCGGACCTTATTCGACCGGCGGCGACTGGCTGATCAAAGGGATTTCCCTGGCGGAAACCTCCGTGCCGGACGGGTATTATGATGTCTATTACGACAATGTCCGCGCGACCGTCAAGAGCAGCAAAGGCGTTCTTTCCGATACCCACTATACGGAGTACATGCGCGTGATCATCGGCCTGACGGCCATCGGAAAAGACGTCCGGGACGTGGAAGGCTATGATCTGACCCTCCCGCTGGATGATTTCGACGGCGTAACGCAGCAGGGTCCGAACGCTTCCTGCTATGCCCTGATCGCCGCGCACCTGAGCGGGATCACCCTGCAGAACGAGGACGGCTACCTTCAGGATATCCAGACGGCCATGGACGACGCGCTCATGAAAGAGGATCTGTCCTACCCGGACTATCTGGGAGCCGCGCTGGAAGCCTTTTCCTTCTATCGCGGGAACGAGACCATCGACGCCTTCATCGAACAGGGCGTTTCGGCCCTTTCGGAGCTTCAGCAGGCCGACGGGGATTACGGCAGTGTGGAATCCACAGCGGAAGTGATCATCGCGCTCGCCCAGCTCGGCATCGACCCGCGGACCGACGAACGCTTCGTCAAAAACGGAAAAAGCGCCGCGGACGGCCTGATGAAATACTACGCCGGAAAAGGCGCCTTCCGCCACCTTGCGGACGATGAAGACGTCAACGCGATTGCCGCCGAAAAAGCGCTGCTCGCGCTGGACGCCCTGCATTTACTGGAAAAAGGAGAGCGGCTGTATCCCTGAAGAAGCGGTCCGCCGGAGGCGGATCATGAAATGCTGCTCTTGAGCTTCGACAACAAAGAGAAACAGAAGCCATACCGTTTCCGCAGATTTTCAGGCGGAGACAGATAACACAGGAAAACACCGGAATGAACCAGGATCGGCAGAAAGAAAAAAGAAGAAGGCTCGTCCTGCTCGCCGCGGCCGCGGCGCTGATCGTGCTGCTGTTCGGCGGGACGGCTTTTTCGCTGAGCCTTAAGGCCGAGGCGGAACCGGCCGTGTCGGTGGACAGCGTCAAAGAGGGCTATTCCCGCCTGCTGATCCGCGGAGACGACTATACCCTGACGGAGGAGCAGGAGGAGATCTATCTGGAGGAGCTGGAACAGCTCGAGGAGCAGATCGAAGAAACGCCGACCCCGGAACCGCCGGAGGAACAGGCTCCGGAAAATATTCTGGAGGAGACGCCGGAACCCTCAAAGACGCCGGAACCGTCGCAGACCCCGGCGCCCGAGGCCCCGCCGAGCCCGTCCTTTACTCCGAGTCCGTCGCAGACGCCGAATCCGTCGCATACCCCGGATCCGTCACAGACCCCGGATCCCACGCAGAGCCCCGGCCCGACCGACGAACCGGGTCCCACGAATACCCCCGGTCCGACCGGCGAACCGGGTCCCACACAGACCCCCGGCCCGACCGGCGAACCGGATCCGGAAACGCCGACACCGGGCGCGGACTACGTGGTCACTCTGGATTACAACTATGAAGGATCCGATCCGGAAAAGCATTCCGTGAAAGCAGGCGATACCTTCCGGGATTTCCCGGCGGCCGAGCGGGACGGCTACACCTTCCTGGGCTGGTTCGATGAAAAGACCGGTGGAACGCAGTATTCCTCTGAGGCCCCGTATGTCGTCGAAGGGAATCAGACGTTCTACGCGCACTGGGAAAAACAGGCGCCCAAAACTTATACCGTGACCCTGGATTTCCAGTACAACGATGTGACCGAGCTTTACGAGGAACGGGAAGAAGGCTCCGAATTTTCGCAGTTCCCCTCCGCCGGCGATCACCGGATCAAAGGCCGGGAGGGCTTCGAGTTCCTTGGCTGGTTCGATGATCCGGACGCGGGGACGGAGTATTCCTCCGCGAATCCCTGGACAGTAACCGAGGACATGACCTTCTACGCCCATTGGCGCGAGATCAAAACCTATTATACGGTAACACTGGATTTCGGTCACGACGATATCACCGAGACCATTGAAAACCTGGAAGCCGGCTCGTCCTTTAACGAATTCCCGGATAATACCGATTCCCGCCTGCAGCGGGACAGCTGGCG
>CADBNG010000245.1 GCA_902795985.1 uncultured Lachnospiraceae bacterium | reverse complement strand
TCCGATCTTAAAGACCTTTCGGCCGGTTTTCACCTGAGAAACCTTTATACGGGCGCGGAGGTTGAGATTCCGGAGTGACGACACAGGGACGGTTCCCTGTCGCCGCTGACAGACCCGGCTCCTTCCATGCTGGCCAGTTCACGGTACGGCGGACAGGAGGCCAGCAATTTCTCATGGGTTCCCTGGGCCAGAATCCGCCCATCCTGCATATAAAAGATCTGATCCGCGTGAATGATCGTGGAGAGGCGGTGAGCAATCAGGATTACGGTCCGGTTTTTGCGCATGTTGTCAATGGCGGTCTGAATCTGCGCCTGGGTCACATTATCCAGCGCGGAGGTGGCTTCATCAAACAGGATGACCGGGCTGTTGCGAAGCAAAGCCCTGGCAATTGCCAGCCGCTGCCTTTGGCCGCCGGACATGTTGACGCCGCCTTCGCCGACCAGGGAATCGTAGCCTTGCGGCATTTGAAGGATGTCCTCTTCGATGCAGGCCAGCCTGCAGACCTGCCGCATTTCATCCTCTGACATATCCGGTTTTGCGATGCTTAAGTTTTCGCGGATTGTCAGATGAAAGATGTACGGATTTTGGCTTACGACCGTAAGGTTTTTCCGGATGGAATCCTTTGTAAGCTCCAGAATATCCATACCGTCCAGAAGCACACGCCCTTCCTGCGCGGTATATAATTTACTGATCAGGTTGAAAGTGGTTGTTTTACCGCAGCCGCTTTTTCCTACGAAGGCAACGGTTTCTCCCGAGTGGATGGTAAAGCTCATATCATCCAGGACTTTTCTGCCGGGACCATTTTCGTCTGTGTCATAGGAAAAAGAGACGTGCTCAAAGGTGATTTCTCCCTTCGGATTCTCCAGTTCTCTGGTACCGAAGGATTCTCTGGGAAATTCCGGGCTGTCAAACAATGCCTGGACCCTTTCGTTCGAAAGGTTAAAGTCGGAAAGAAACTCCAGAAATGTACCCAGAAACTTCACGGCATTCGGCCCGAGATCCGCGTAGTAATTGTACAGGACCAGCGCCGTGGACGGGAGGAGCGTTCCCTGGCTGATCAGAAAAGCCAGGATGGCGATCACGGCGAAAGAGCCGGTTTCGCCGATTTCAAACCGGAGCAGCTTCATCCGCCAGGACCTTTTCTGCATGTACAGGCGTTTGTCGTTGGAATCGCTGATTCTGCTGCCGAGCCTGGAGGCAAATTCTTCTTCGCTGTTCAGCAGCCGTACATCTTTCGCGCCGCGGATCATTTCCCCTACGAGTCCGGAGAACTGCTCGTTTGCCTGCCGGAAGCTGCGGTCATCCTTTTTCAGCCGTTTTGTACGGTACAGTTCGATCAGGGATTGTACCGCCATCAGGGCGAGAACCAGCAGAAACATTAAAGGGCTCACCAGCAGCATGGCGATCATGATCCCGACATAATTCAGGATCTGGGTGATCATATCCGCCAGGGAATTGAAACCGGCGGCAATCCGCCCGGTATCGGTGGTCAGCCGCTGGATAAACAGGCCGCTTCCCTTTTCGTCCATGCACCGGATTTCGATCTTTAGAACATTTCTGACCAGATCGTCTTCCAGTGCGGTTAAAACCCGGCGGTACAAACGGTTGTAGCCCTGGTTGCTGATCACCAGGAACAGATTGCGCAGCAGCTGAATAATCAGAAGCGCCAGCGCGATGTACATTACGCGCCAGGCCTCGTTGTTGGCATACGCGCGAATAATACGGGCGCTGACGATAGGGGCAGCAACACCCAGCGCCACACTGAGAAGCTGGCAGAAGAGGGAGAAGAATAACAGCAGACGGTGATTCTTCGTATACTTCCAGGAGAAGGCGAGGCTTTTTTTCAAAGACTGGGATTCTTTTTTCATAAAGTATGCCGGGAGGTTACCGTTTGTCTCTGTCGACAAATTTCAGGGCGATGATCGCTGCGATAACAAAAATGACCAGAAGGAGCAGGATCGCTCCCCAATAGGTCGCCACGTTTGCAACCGTGCTTTCATAGGCAGCCTGAGCACTGTAGGATCCGGACCAGTCAAGAATTTCCTCCCGGATTCCGTGATTTTCCATATCCACCAGAATGGTCAGCAGCGGTTTTTCACCCTGGATTTCAATATCCTTAAAGCTGACCAGCATATTCCACAAAGAGACCATCGGCTGCTCATTAAATCTTCCGATTGCGCACAGGCTGTCCATTCCCCAGTGGGAGATGGTCGCGTATTTGATTTTATCCGCAAAACCGGAAAGCTCAAAGAAGCCGCCGGAGAATACCAGCTGGAAAATCAGAAGGAAGGGCATGACAGTCATGGCGGTAGTGGTCGTCTTGACAATACAGGAGACCATCAGCGCCATCATATCCGCGGAATAGGTGATGATGAGGATCGTCAGGCCGACATCCAGGATTCCCCAGGGAGTGATGACACCAGGGGCAGGAAGGGTCACACCGGCGATGGCAAGGATCAGAAGCGTTACAATCGTCTGCATCAGGCAGAGAAGCAGCTGATAAAGCATATGTGCCGCGATATACGAGGTAACATGCAGGCCCGCCCGGTGCTCCCGCTTGAGGATTTCCCGTTCACGGCAGACGACCTGGATCGAATTGAAGAATCCGTTCCAGATGCAGACACAGACCAGCGCGAAGGTGCCGATACTCGTTCCTTCCTGGGTAACAAACAGGTTCTGGCCGATAACCAGGGTCACGACGGCGGCAATGATTGCGCCGATCGGAAGAACTTTCCAGTCGCTCTGATAAACAAACATCCGCAGGAATTTTTTAAAATAGAGACCGGTCTGCGCGACTCGTCCGATATATTTTAAGGGTTCTGCTCTTTGTTCTGTCATGATGCAGCACCTTCTTTCTGTTCCGCTGTCTGTCGGGCGGCGAATTGCTCAATCAGTTCATCTGCCCGTCCTTCTCCGCCTTCGTCCGGGCTGTTGATACTCATGACAACGCCCTCCATGGTTTCCTTTCCGAAGAATTCCCGCGCTTCCTGAGGACTGCCGTAAAAGGCCAGCCGGCCGACACGGCCGGAGTCTCTGGCGAGAACGATGACCTTGTCGAACAGATCAATGATACGGTCGGGCGTGTGGGAGATGGCAATGACGATCCGGCCTTCATCGGCAACCTGCCGCAGCTTCTGGAAAATCTCCCGGGCGATGACGCCGTCCAGTCCGGAATCCGGTTCATCCAGTACAAAAAGCTCCGGATCGGTGACCAGTTCCATCGCGATGGAAATTCGGCGGAGCTGCCCGCCGGATTTCTTTTCGACCAGGCCTTCACAGCCGGCGGTTAAGCCCAGAAGATCCATGACTTCGGAGATTTTGCTGCTGCTTTCTTCTTTTGAAACGGTCTTCGGTATCCGCAAAGCGGCAGCGTCCGTTACCGTCCGCAGGACGGTGTCTTTTCCGCGGATCAGGTTTTTCTGAGGCACATAGCCAATCCGGTATTTGACGCTGTCATAATCTTTGTAAACGTCGGAACCGTTCAGAAGAACCGTGGCGTCGGCTTTTTCATAACCGATTACGGCATTGATCAGCGTCGTTTTTCCTGCGCCGGAACCGCCCAGCAGCAGGACGAGAGAACTGTTCGGAATGTTCAGACAGATGTCTTTCAGAAGGTAGCGCTTTTTCCCGCCGTCCTTCACAGTACGTTCTCTTAAATCAATGCTGAGTCCTTCGCTGCTTAAGACCGCTTTATGCGCTCCGGCAGTGCCCGGGATCTGCGCCGGAAGGGTTCCGGCTTCCCAGGATTCTTCCAGCTGGATATCGCTTCTTGGCTGGTACTGCTTTCCGAAGCCGATAATCAGCATCGGAAGCCAGTTCGCGCACAAAAAGAGAAGCAGCCAGCGCTTCCGAAGGCCGAAGAGGTCGATAATCCGCAGGAAGATCCGGATCCGGTAAAGGAACAGGTTGACGAACAGGATTAATACGATTAAGGACAGGACGACATTCGGCCGCCCCGGCGAAACAAAGGCCCTGGATAACGCCCCTGCGATAAATATGATATCCATAATACCGCAGAACCGGCATTCCCGAATTAATTCAATGGAGCGGCCCAACGCAAAGAACCGCAGGGCCGGAACCCATGCGTTCCAGCGCTTTTCCCATTTCAGTTTTCCGCCAATTGCCCACAGCGCGGTCGATAAGAGCAGCCATTCAAATATGACGGTCAGAATACTCACCCATTGCAGTTGCACTGATCTTTACCCCTCCTGATTCTGTAAGAAAAATGACCTG
>CADBNG010000244.1 GCA_902795985.1 uncultured Lachnospiraceae bacterium | reverse complement strand
GATAGCATGAAGCATTTTTTTCATTTTCGTTTTTCCTCCTTGATTCTGCGAATTTCTTTAATTACAAGTTTCATATCGACCGGTTTGGGTATATGCCCGTTCATACCCGCATTCATACATTCCGTCACGTTTTCAGAGAAAGCATCGGCGGTCATGGCGATGATGGGGATGGAGGCAGCCCATTTATTTTCCAGTTTGCGTATGTTCCGCGTAGCGTCCAGACCGTTCATTTCCGGCATCTGGATATCCATGAAGATCAGATCATAACTGCCTTCCGCGGCTTCCGTCATTTTGTTTACACAGATCTGTCCGTTCTCAGCACGTTCCGACGTAATACCGAACATACTCAGCATTGTTGAGATGATCTCCCAGTTGATGTCATTGTCTTCCGCGATCAGGATATTCATTCCGGCCAGATCGGAATAGTCATCCTCCGGCTCCAAAGACTTTGCTTCCGTTCCGAGCATCTCATGGATCTTCTCATACAGTCTGGAACGGAACAGCGGTTTGCTGATGAATCCGTTCGCCCCTGCGTCTTTCGCCGCGTCCTCGATATCGGACCAGTCATAAGCGGAGGTCAGCAGGATGGGGATTCCGGCGTCTACTTCTTCCCTGAGGCGCTTGATCGTCTCGATGCCGTTCATGCCCGGCATCTTCCAGTCAAGGATGATAACGTTGTAATCCTTTCCGGTTTCATGCCGCTTGTGGGCCATTTCCAGCGCTTCCATACCGGTCTTCGCCTGATCAGCATTGATGCCAAGCGATTCCAGTGTATCCACAGCGGTCTCAAGCAGGATCGGATCATCGTCCGCTATCAGTGCGTCAACATTATCGATCCTCATGTCATCCAGCTGTTTTTCAGCAACAGGAAGATCCAGCGTAATAGTAAAAGTCGTGCCCTTTCCGACTTCGCTCTGGCAATCGATGGTCCCGTCCATCAGTTCGACCATCTGCCTGGTGATCGCAAGACCGAGCCCGGTCCCCTGAATGCTGTTGACCCGGCTGTCTGTCTGACGGGAAAAAGGCTGGTACATTTTTTCCAGGAATTCAGGACTCATACCGATACCGGTATCCGCAACACGATAGATCAGCTTGATGCAACCTTCTTTTTCGGATTCTTCCTCGCGCAGATCCACAGACACGCTGCCGCCCGGCATCGTATATTTGATGGCGTTGGAAAGGATATTGATATAGATCTGGTTCAGCCTCAGCTGATCCGCGTAAAGATATTCCTTCTCCATACGGTTGATGCGGAAGCTGAAATCAAGGTTTTTCTCCTTTATCATGGGCTGGGAAAGGTTCATCAGGTTCTGCACGGTCTCCACTATTGAGAAGGTAAGCGGACTAAGATTGAGCTTTCCGCTTTCTACCTTGGAAATATCCAGGATATCATTGATCAGCGTCAGCAAATGGTTGCCGGCCAGACTGATCTTTCTGAGGTTTTCCGCTACGGCTTCCCGGTCATCCAGCTTCTTTTCGGCGATAGCAGTCAAGCCGATGATAGCATTCATCGGAGTGCGGATATCATGAGACATGGTAGAGAGGAAATCGGTTTTTGCCTTATTGGCAGCTTCAGCCTCCCTGGCCATGACTTTAAGCTTTTTGTTGATGGAACGCATGTACAGGAAGTCCACCAGCAGCAGGAGCAGCAATCCGAAAGTTATGACCCCGATCAGCAGCCAGTTCTGATTAAGCGCGTTCAGATCGCTGACCGGTGTAAAGCTCAGCAGCACCCAGCCTTTCGTGGAAGTAATGGGTGTATGAGCGACAATGCATTCCCTGCCTTTTGAATCCAGCATGGTAAACGAGCCTGTTTCGGACAGGATATCCGCAAACAGCTGCTGCTGCGCCTGGATCCCGGGCTGGTTATATGATTTATAGAACTCGAAGAAACTGGCGTTTTTAAAAGAGCGCCCCCGGATAACATAGTTGCTTTCCGTGTCTATTATGGAGAAATCTTCATTCTCATACTCTTCTTGAGGGAAGATCCACTTTTCCTCCAGGGCGGAGGTAGGAACAACGCGCAGCAGATACGCCTGCTTCTTCTCTTTGGTCTTTGCGTCCCGCACCATGATCCGGTTGCAGAAAGCCAGAGACTGTTCCCCGGTGAGCGGATTCGTATAAGTCCGGGTGATGTTGATCGCCGTGCCGAGATCAGCGATCCATGCTCCATCTCCGAACAGCTCCATACGACTGTAAGAAACATCATGATCATCCTCAGTATTCGGCCTCGGGCGTGTCGAATAACCTTCCAGAGTTTCCACATCGACCAGATGGGCAGACGTGGTTTCTTTTGCATGGGTCGCCCTGACATATTCTGCCGCTTCTTCCAGCGTCATATCCTGGCTGTTAATATATTGCGCCCAGTTGTCACAGATCCCCTGTTCCCGTTCCAGATAGTTTCCCGTCACCCGTTCCATGGCGATAGTCGAGTTGACAAAATGTTCCACCTGGTTCCGGTAGTTATCTTTTCTCTCATAACCGGAATAAAGCGCAACAAAGACAAGCATGGCACCCATCAAAGCTATATTCGTTATGACTATCCATGATGTCTTCAGACGGTTCATTTAAGCAATTCCTCCGGGAGGTGCGAAAAATATCGGGAATACCATTTACAGACAGATCCTGAAAACACTTTTTCCAAAAATCTGTCAATGACACTTTAACAGAATAATTATATATAAAGAACATGGAAAACTCAATGATTATCGTGTTTTTCCGATGTCATTAAGACCGCCGGTTATTGTGATGCCGGAGTTGTTTCCACAGGTGTCTGCATTAAACATAAAAAAAGAAAAACTGCGTAAATACGCGGTTTTTCTGATGGAGCATAGGGGGATCGAACCCCTGACCTCCAGATTGCGAACCTGGCGCTCTCCCAGCTGAGCTAATACCCCTTATCTGTTCTGACCGGAGCTTCCGCATCCGGGATCGAAGGCCCGGTTTCCCGAAGCCGAAACCTATTGTACCCCAAAAGAACATGTAAGTCAATTATGATTCTGGATAAGATCTTTCTGCGTACATGGGGCGTTTCTTTGTTTATAATAATGCTGCTTGACACTCATGGTATACTGTAGTCATACAGGCCGTTTCGTATGAAACGAACAATATTCCGGGATGTTAATAATATATGATCAAACTCTACATTCGTGATATTTCAACGCTGTTCGACGGCGCCTGGACCGGCTTTCTCACTCAGCTGCCGCCGGATCGCCGGGAGGAAGCCCGGCATTTCCGCCGCGACAGCGACGCCGCCAGATGCGTCGGGACGTGGATACTGCTGCGCGACGCTTTCGCCGGCGAGGGCGTGAACATCGACGCACTTCCGCTGCGCAGGAACGCACACGGGAAACCCTTCTTTGAAGATCAACTGGAGTTTTCCATATCCCATGCCGGTCCATTTGCTGCGGCAGCCATCTCAGATGACCCTGTCGGAGTGGACATTGAAGAAGCGCGCTGCAAGCTCTCCGTTGCCAGGCACTTCTTTTCCGCCTCCGAAACAGAGGCTGCAAATGCACGCAGCGGCGAAGCACAGCAACTTTATCTCCAGCGGCTCTGGGTCGCAAAAGAAGCCTTCGTCAAGGCCATCGGCACCGGTCTTAAAACACCTTTAAATTCTTTTTCCGTTGTTCTGGACGATACTTCTGCCACACTCCTGCAGGACATAACGCCGCTGCCCATACAGATAAGTGAGTTTTCCGAAGGAGACTACCGCATTGCCGTCGCCGGTATCGGCGAAGCCGTGCGCTGCGATCCTGTCCGGTGAGTGCTGGTCTCAAGCGCATACCGTCAGTTCAGGCCGTGAAAGTATGCCTGAAACAGATCGGGACAAAGCGACCGGCACTATGTCACAAAAGAAATAAGGAGCGCCTGCAAAACAGACACTCCTTTTTTG
>CADBNG010000243.1 GCA_902795985.1 uncultured Lachnospiraceae bacterium | reverse complement strand
CCTGTCAGGCCGACGATATTGGCCGGATGGAGGCCGATGGAGGGTTCGTCCAGAACGTACAGAACCCCGGTTGTCCGGTTGCGGACGGCCCGGGCCAGCTGCATGCGCTGGCGCTCACCGGTGGAAAGGGTGGAGGAAGCCCGGTCCAGGGTCAGATAGGAAAGGCCCAGATCCATCAGGCGTTTTGCGGCGGTACGAAAAGACGCGCAGATGCTTTCCGCCATCGGACGCATGTCCTCCGGAAGGGAGGCCGGAACACCGTCCACCCATACGGACAGATCGCCGAGGGTCATCCGGCAGACCTCGTCCAGGGAAAGGCCCCGCAGCTTCGGCGCGCGGGCTTTTTCGGACAGGCGGGTGCCGCCGCATTCCGGGCAGATTTCTTCTTTCAGGAACTTTTCCACCCGCTTCATGCCCTTCTCGTCTTTCACCTTATTCAGGGCATTTTTCACCGTTGCAACGGCACTGTAATAGGTGAAATCTATTTCTCCGGCTGAAACGCTCTCTTTGTTTTTCGCCCGGTAAAAAATATGTTTTTTAACCATGGGCCCGTCATAGACGATTTCTTTTTCTTCATCGGTCAGCTCCCGGAAGGGAACGTCGGTCCGGACGCCCATGGCACGGCAGACATCGGTCATCAACGACCACATCAGGCTGTTCCACGGGGCCACCGCGCCGTCATCGATCGTCAGGGATTCATCCGGGATCAGGGTGCTCCGGTCCACAGTACGGACCGTTCCCGTGCCCCCGCAGCAGGGGCAGGCTCCCTGGGAGTTAAAAGCCAGCTCTTCGGCGCCCGGCGCGTAAAAGGCAATCCCGCAATCCGGGCAGACCAGCTCCCGATCGGCAGCCACGCCCAGCGTGGGGGGATGATAATATCCGTTCGGACAGCGGTGGGAAGCCAGACGGGAAAACATCAGGCGGAGGCTGTTCAGCAGTTCCGTCCCGGTCCCGAACGTCGACCGGATTCCCGGCACGCCCGGCCGCTGATGCAGCGCAAGAGAGGCGGGGATGTACAGTACTTCATCCACATCGGCTCTGGCCGCCTGTGTCATCCGCCGCCTTGTATAGGTCGAAAGAGACTCCAGATATCTTCGGGATCCCTCCGCGTACAGGACGCCGAGAGCAAGGGAGGATTTGCCGGATCCGGACACACCCGCAATGCCGACAATCCCGTTCAGGGGAATATCCACGTCTATATTCTTCAGGTTGTGGACCCGCGCGCCGCGAACCTGTATTTTCACCGGAGATGTTTTTTTCGCCGCCATATTTATTCCTTCCATTGTCCAAAGGGGACAGTCCCTTTCGCACCCTGCTCTGTCCCTTCCGGCCACGTGATGATGAACGGAAGGACGGCTTTCCCTGTCATCTTTTCCCGAAGGAAACGGTTCATATTTTGCCTCTTGTCCCGTCTCCTTCGCCGCAAAAAGATGACAAAAAGATCCGTCCTTCCTGTCATCACTCCATAAACCGGGAAAGCCCCGGACCTTCCGGTTACATGGTGATCTTGATTTCCTGCGCGCCGTCCATTTCGGCTCTTTCGGCAGCAGCTTCCGCTTCAACCGCGGCTTTTGCCATATCGTTTTTCAGATCCTTCCGAAGCATCCAGATGGACATGGTTTCGCTGACGGGGATGCCGGAAGCTTCGCTTTCAAAGCCCTGATCCGCAAAAAGCCTGAGGGCCTTGTCATTGCCTTCCGTTACAGCGCAGACCGCCAGAACCCCTTTCAGTCCAAGGATCTCGCCGATCGCGTAATTCACCATTTTTTTGCCGTATCCCTTGTTCTGTTCTTCAGGGGTTACGCCCAGCATCGAGATCTCCCAGACTTCATCGTCAATCCCGAGTTTTCGGATCATCATAAAGGCGATCTGATCTTCTCCCAGAAAACCGCCGTATAAAAGTCCCGGGATTCCCTTATCCGCTTCGTACTCTGCCATTCTTCCCTCAACGATGGAAGGATCCGGTATCATCGGTTCGTTCTTTTCTTTGGAGTATGCATTGAACGCGTCAAAAACCACTTTTGCGCAGGCCGGAATATTTTCTTTGCCGAGCTTTCTGCAGGTAAAAATCTGTTCTGACATCTTTACTTCCTTTCATGGAAACACGGTTCGGTTCCGGTCTCCTCTTCTTTTGCTGCACATCATTATAGTGAAAAGCGGGGCAAAGCACAAGCCGCTTTGTCCCGCTGTACACTTTTAATTCCGGCTGCAAATCATTCCCGGACGATCGGCCGGCCATGCCGCAGCCGACGCTTTTGCCGATTAATCAGCGAACAGTCAGCTGATCCTGCGCGTAGAGGGCAAGGTTCGCTACTGCTTCTTCCACTGCAAGGCAGACGCTGGAAACAAGCTTTTTCGTCTCTTCATCTGCTTTGGAATCGGCAAGGATCTGGTCAAGCGTCTTTTTTAACTGCCAGGGAATTCGGTCATATTCACTTCTGACATATGAAAATGTATACTGAGCCATGATTTTCTCCTTTCCGACTGATTAAAGCGGGCTGTGCAGCACACTTCTGGGCATTGTCTCCATCATCTTTACGAGGTCCTCAAGGTCTCCGTAATGCAGAGATGCCGTACCGCAGTGTTTGCAGCATGCGGGTTGTGTATCTTCTCCGGAGTTGATACGATCCGCGCAGAGGTTGCAGTGATTGGTAAAATGAGGATACCAGTCAAACTGCACACGATCCGTATTCAATCCATTTTCCATTATAAGTTCGTTGATCTTGATTCCTGCAATGCCGACCGGGAACTGGTTCTCCTGCTTGCACGCTACTTCGCATGCATGGCATCCGGTGCAGTAGTACATATCAACTAATATGCCTTTCTTTCCCATCTGAACTTCGCTCCTTCCTTACT
>CADBNG010000242.1 GCA_902795985.1 uncultured Lachnospiraceae bacterium | reverse complement strand
GTCTACGCTGACACGCCCGCCGGGTTCCGTGTATTTGATGGCGTTGGAGAGAATATTGATATAGATCTGATTCAGACGGAGCTGGTCCGCGTACAGATATTCCTTTTCCATCTGGTTGACGTGGAAGCTGAATTCAATATTCTTTTCCTTAATCATCGGCTGTGAAATATTCACAAGGTTCTCAACCGTTTCCACAATGGAGAACGTCAGAGGACTCAGCTTCAGCTTTCCGCTTTCCACCTTCGAGATATCCAGAATGTCGTTGATCAGTGTCAGCAGATGATTGCTGGCAAGCCGGATTTTCCGAAGGTTGTCCCCGGTCGACTCCACGTCCCCGAGATTCTTCTCGGCAATAGCCGTAAGGCCGATGATGGCATTCATGGGAGTCCGGATGTCGTGGGACATGGTCGAGAGGAAATTGGTCTTTGCCCTGTTTGCGGACTCCGCTTCCCTGGCCGAGATCTGAAGACGCTTGTTCAGGTAAAGCATATAGAACAGGTCGCAGAGGAACAGGATCAGCAAACCGGCCGAAACCACTCCGAACAGCAGCCAGTTTTCGGTATCCGCCTGGAGATCCTTCGCCGGCACGAGCCCCAGAAGCGACCAGCCGACAGTGGCTGAAACAGGAGTAAAGGCAAGGATGCATTCTTCACCGTGCGAGTTGACCATCGGAGTGGAACCGGTCGATGAGGTAATCCTGTCGAACAGCGCGCTCGACGATTCCGGATCCGTTGGGTTATAGGATTTGTAGAACTCAAAAAAGCTGGAATTCTTGAAGCTGTATCCTTTCAGGACGTAATCACCGTTGGCATCGATCATGGCCAGCTCGGCATTCACAAGCTCTGTCTGCGGAAATACCCATTTCTGTTCCAGTACCGAGAGGGGAATGACCCGCAGCAGGAGCGCGTCCCGGGAAGCGCCGCTTTCCGGATCATACAGCGTAATTTTGTTGCAGAAAGCCAGCGACTGCTCGCCGTTCATCGGATTGGTATAAGCGCGGGTTATGTTGATGGATTTCCCGATGTCATCCGCCCAGTTCAGGTTCTCCAGGAGAGCCACACGTTCATAGGAAACAGCGTAGTTATCGTCCGTTCCCTGTTTCGGACGCGTCGACAGACCCGTGAGCGTATCGAGGGAAATCAAATGCGCGGAAGTGTTCTCCAGTACATGTGAGGCACGGATATAATCGGCGGCCTCTTCCATGGTCATGGCATTGTTGTTGATATAGCGTGCCCATACGTCGCAAAGACGCTGCTCGCCTTCCAGGTAATTCTCCGTTACACGCTCCATGGTGACTGTTGTGTCCTGAAAGTGCTCCGTTTGCCTGAGAAAAGAAGCCCTGCTTTCGTACCTGGTGTAGAGAACAACGAAGGACAATATAGCAGCGATAATGGCCACGTTGACAATGATAATAATAATTTTTTTCATGCTTTGCTTTCCCACATGAAGCAAGTCAGTATTACCGGTTCTTCAACGTCAGGAACGTTTGATAATACCGGGATAATTGCAGATCGAAATCCAATCATAAAACATATAGTATTATGATAACATTTACCTTCATAACCTGCAATTAAAAATCCCGGACGGAATGAAAGGATCCTTCGCTTTCTCCTTCGAATTTCGAATTTTCTCCTTCCGAAACAGCCGGTTTTCTGTATAATAAGAATATAGAGTAAAAGTCCTGATGAACAGATGGAGGGAAGTTCTTATGGCTTTGGAAAAAAGATGGCTGAATATTAACGGCGTGGACCGGACGTTCGTCTGCGACCAGGAGGAGAGCCTGGCGGACGTCCTGCGCCGGATGGGTCTGACCGGGACGAAGATCGGCTGCAATGCCGGTATCTGCGGCGCCTGTTCTGTTATTCTGAACGGCAAGCTGGTCCGTTCCTGCGTACAGAAAATGAAAAGGATCGAGGATTACAGTACGGTGCTGACGGTAGAGGGAATCGGCACACCGAGGAATCTGCATCCGATCCAGCAGGCGTTTGTGACTTATGGAGGAATCCAGTGCGGCTTCTGCACGCCGGGCTTTATCGTTTCGACCTACGCGCTTCTGATGGAAAATCCCAGTCCTTCAAGGGAAGATGTCCGCGACTGGTTCACAGTGCATAAAAATGCCTGCCGATGCACCGGATGGAAACCGATTATCGACTGCGTCATGGCTGCCGCAAAAGTTATGCGCGGCGAAGCGACCATGGAAGAGATCACATTTAAAGATCCGGTGGACGGGAAAATCTACGGAACGGCGGTTCCCCGGCCTGCGGCCATCGCGAAGGCCACGGGTACCTGCGATTACGGCGATGATATCGGAATGAAAATGCCGGAAAATACGCTGTATCTTGCCCCGGTCATGCCCCATGTCAACAACGGAAAGATCATCAGCATTGACGATTCCGAAGCCATGGCCATGGAAGGTGTTGTGAAAGTGCTGACGGCAAAGGACGTGAAGGGCAACAACCTGATCATGCTTGGCCTGGGACATCCGAAAGCCAAGGGCAACGGCATCGACCGGGAAGTCCTGAATTCCGAAAAAGTCTACCGCTACGGCGACGTTGTGGCCCTGGTAGCGGCGAAAACCCAGAAACTGGCCCGGGAAGCCGCTAAGAAAGTGAAAGTGGAAATCGAGCGCCTGCCCGAATATATGACCTATCTGGAAGCCGTTGCGCCGGGCGCGGAGGATATCCATCCCGGTGTTCCGAATGATTATCTGGACTGCGCGGTCATTAAGGGAGAAGATACGGAAGCGATCTTTGAAAACGCGGAATATGTGGTGGAAGGAAGCTTTTATTCCGAGGCGCAGCCGCATCAGGTCATCGAGCCGACTTCCTGCCAGGCGTATTTTGACGCGGACGGCAACCTGACGCTGCATTCCAAGACGCTGGTAATGCCGCTGGTAATGGGGCTGGTACCTCCCGCGATCGGCATTGCGCCGGAAAAACTGCGTGTTATTGAGAATCCCACCGGCGCGTCCTTCGGATGTCACTTCACGCCGGCGGATTCCGCCATGGTCGGTGTGGCCGCAATGGCGCTGAACTGCCCGGTCAGCATGACATTTACCTATCCGGAACATACCTGGTACACCGGCAAGAGAGCGCCTTCCTATTCCAACGCGCGGATGGCCTGCGATAAGGACGGAAAGATCCTTGCGGTGGAATATGATCTGGCCTATGATCACGGCGCCTATACGGAAATCGGCGAAGACCTGGTGACGAAGGGACAGCGCTTCCCGTTCTTCGGATATAACGTTCCGAATGTCCGCGCCGTTGTCCGTCTCGGCTATACCAACAGCACGTACGGCTGTCCTTACCGGTCCTTCGGCAATGCCCAGGCTTACACCATGTCCGAGCAGATGATGGAT
>CADBNG010000241.1 GCA_902795985.1 uncultured Lachnospiraceae bacterium | reverse complement strand
TCGGTGATCTTCTGCTGTACCTCCGGATCCTGCATATACTTATTGAAGTTTTCCGAAAGGGTTGTCAGATCCGGCTGGAGCGCCTGGGCGTAATAGGTCATGAAGCCGGCGGCCAGATTCTGGGCCAGGGTGTTCAGCTGCTCGTCGGTAATTTCCAGGTTGTCCACGATGGAAGCCGGATCGTCGCCGGCTTTTTCGATGGCGTTCAGAAGCACGTCCGTTACAAAGGCGCGGAAGGCTTCCCGGCCCGCTCCCGATTGAAGATAATCGGTCAGAACGTTCTGAACGGACTGGAACTTCATCAGCTCTTCCGCGTTCTCCGGATCGGTCAGAAAACCGGAAAAAACGTCGGTCAGGAGAGCCTGCACGTCTTCCCCTGTGGCGTCGAAGGTCACGGAATTGAACAGGTCATTGATCATGTCATAGGGAATGGCCGGGTCAATGGAAAGGTCGTTCGGGTCAATCCACTCGGTGGGGTCAATATTCTCCATGTCCATTCCCTCAAACATGGAATCGTCCATTTCCAGCCCTTCCGTATCCATGGAAAAGGCATTCTGTACGGCCTCCTCGTCCACTTCCAGCAGATCCGTCAGCTCCAGCTCGTCCATGTCCTGGGTTTCGCCGAACTTCTTTCCGTTCAGGACATTCACGGAACGGCTCTGAATCTGCGCCTGAACGACACCGCTTTCCTTCGCCTTTTCCATCAGTTCCGTAACAAGGGCAGCCGGGTAGTTGATCCCGGATTCCAGAAGGCCGTCGGTATCCTCTTTTTCACGGACGATACCGCAGATTGTCAATTCTTCCGCATCCTGATACAGGCCTTCGAGGAAGGCGGTGCTGCCGGTTTTGTCGGTCCAGAAATCGTTTTCCTCATCGTATACGTAATAATCGCACGGATTGATGACCCGGAAGGTCTGCCCGAGAATCTGATCGTAACTGAAAACGCCCGGGTCCTCTTCCGGTTTTACGTCCTCTCCTTCCAGAAGGCAGCGGATGACTTCATCCAGGTCCTCCGCCGGCTTCAGACGCAGTGCATAGGCTGTGGAGTCGGTAATGCTGCCGTCGCTGCCGAGGACTACCACACATTCATGGCTGTTCTCCGGCCAGCGTCCGGCGCGGACGTCATACTGATACTGATAAAGACCCGGATCGGCCGGCAGCTGGTAAAAGGCTACCAGTCCCATCGCGGAAACCTGTTCGAAGCGCATGCCCATGGCGTCGATGGACTGGTCCGGATGGATTCTTCGCAGTCCGTCATTTACCCGGGCATAAACGTTCGGGGTTACGTTATAGGAATATTCGACGGCGCGCGCGTAACGGTCGATGCCGCTTTCCGTATCCAGATAGTGCTTCAGGCTCTTCAGGTCGTTGTTGGTCAGCCCGCCGGCGTATTTATGCAGCACCTGGTTGATGGTGACGTCATCGTTTTCCGCTGCCGTTTTTTCGTTCAGTTCGCTGAACATTGTCATGTAGGCGGCGATGTTTACACCGGTCCGGTTAATGGAAATCGGATACTGGGAAACCGTGTTTTCCTCAATATCATGAATGTAGTCGTTCACGCCGTTGGAAAGGGACTGGATCAGCGCGATGCCGATGATGCCGATGGAACCGGCAATGGCCACCAGGATTGTCCTCGCCTTTTTGGTGCGAAGGTTGTTGAAGCTCAGGGCCAGCGCGGTGAAAAAGGACATGGAAGCCCGCTTCTTTTTGCGGGAAGCCCCGCTGCGGCCAAAGGTTCCCTCCGGTCCGTCTCCTGAGGAACGTTCTTTCGAGGAATCCTTTGCAGTGATTCCCGAAAAATCATCCGGTTCTTCCGAAGAATACTCCGCTTTTGATTCTTCTCCCGGGAGTGCCTCCTTTTGCGCAGGAAATACCGCCGCCGTCGATCCCTTTCCCGGATCCGCGCCGGATTCTTTTTCCGGATCAAAGGGGTCTGAATCGTCCATGACTTTTCCGTCCCGGATCCGGACGATCCGGGTCGCGTATTCGTCCGCCAGCTCCGGATTGTGGGTGACCATCACGACCAGACGGTCCCGGGCCACTTCCTTTAAAAGCTCCATAACCTGGATGCTGGTCTCGCTGTCCAGGGCGCCGGTGGGTTCGTCGGCCAGCACGATATCCGGATCATTCACCAGCGCGCGGGCAATCGCCACACGCTGCATCTGCCCGCCGGAAAGCTGGCTCGGCCGTTTGCTGATATGGTCCTTCAGGCCTACTTTTTCCAACGCGTCTTTCGCCCGGCGCTTCCGCTCCGAAACCGAAACGCCGGAAATCGTCAGCGCCAGTTCCACATTGGCCAGGATGGTCTGGTGGGGTATTAAATTATAGCTCTGGAAGACAAATCCGATGGAATGGTTCCGATAGGTGTCCCAGTCCCGGTCCTTATACCGTCTTGTGGACACGCCGTTGATAATGAGATCGCCGCCGTCATAATGATCCAGTCCGCCGATAACATTCAAAAGAGTGGTCTTACCGGACCCGCTGGGGCCGAGGATTGCGACGAATTCCCGGTCCCGCAGATTCAGGGTAACACCATCCAGGGCGTTCTGAATCAGATCCGCCGTCCGGTATTGTTTTGAAATGTCGACCAAACGGAGCATTTCCGTTCTCCCATCCGTATTGTCGTTTCTTAACCGGCTCCCCCGTTTGAGGAAATAAATATACTACAGGGCCGGTGGGAATTCAATCCACAGATCCGCAGGGCCGGGAAAACAGAAGCCTTCCTGCGTAAAAGACTGCGGCATCATTTTGCATCGTTCAATTTAATATTATACAATCTATTTTCCCGTTTTTTAACCGCCAATTAAACAGCGGATCAAGGGGACTGTCCCCTTTGGTTCACGAGCGGATCAGTGGGGACTGTCCCCTTTGATTC
>CADBNG010000240.1 GCA_902795985.1 uncultured Lachnospiraceae bacterium | reverse complement strand
GAACCGTCCCTGTGTCGCCATTCCAGAAAGGAGACATCATGATTAACTGGGGAAAAATAGGCCTGTTCACAGGCGGAGTTCTTTTCGGCACGGCGGGAATCCGCATTCTTTCCAGCAAAGACGCCAAAAAAGCC
The DNA here is from genome assembly GCA_902795985.1 of uncultured Lachnospiraceae bacterium. The sequence goes on along the minus strand of CADBNG010000240.1, from coordinate 3,580 downwards.
TATGTGCACTGCACCGCCGCGGCGCTTCGCGCCAAAGACTGCGTTGCGGATCAGACGGCGATTCTGCAGGAAAACTGTGAAGACATCCTTGCGGAAGCGAAGAAGCTGAATGAAGAACGGGCTGCCAGAGAAGCCGAAGAAGTTTTTGAAGATGCGGCTCCCGAAGCACAGGCCGCTGAAGCCTGACGATTCAGGCGCCTGCTCTGACCGGAGGCATCCATGAAATTTTCCGTAAAGCATGAACTTCCCGGAAGGCTGAGAATCCATCTGGCCTTAAAGCGTCTGACCTTCCGGGAAGCCGACATTTTTCAGTATTATCTGGAACAGCAGCCCGGCGTAACCCGGGCGAAAGTCTATGAACGCACTGCCGATGCCGCCGTTGAATACAGCGGAAACCGGGAAGAAATCATCCTGTATATCCGGCAGTTCCGTTTTGATACCGTTTCCGTTCCGGAAAGCGTTCTGCAGAACTCTCCCCGGGAGATGGACGCCCTGTACAGGGAACGTCTCATTACCCGCATTGTCATTCATTATTCCAAAAAGATGTTCCTGCCGGCTTCGGTGCGGACAGCCATTACCGTCATCAAATCCGTCCGTTTTGTATGGAAAGGGATCCGAAGCCTGCTGCAGCGCAGGATGGACGTTTCCGTTCTTGACGCGACCGCCATCGGCGTTTCCGTTCTCCGGGGTGATGCCGGCACCGCAGGTTCCGTCATGTTCCTGCTGGGTATCGGGGATATCATTGAAGAATGGACTCATAAAAAGTCAGTCAGCGATCTGGCCCGCAGCATGGCCCTGCGGGTTGAAAAAGTCTGGCTGAAAAAGGATGACGCTGAAATCCTGGTACCCGCCGATCAGATCCGGGAGAAGGACCAGGTTGTCGTCCGCATGGGAAATGTGATCCCCTTTGACGGCCTGGTGACCGAAGGAGACGGAATGGTCAACCAGTCTTCCATGACCGGAGAGCCCGTACCGGTTCACCGCAGGGCAGGCGGATACGTCTACGCCGGCACGGTTCTGGAAGAAGGCGAACTGACCGTTGAAGTCCGGGAAGGGAACGGCGAAAGCCGTTTCGACCGGATCGTTTCCGTCATCGAAGAAACGGAAAAACTGAAATCCGCCATGGAAAGCAGGACCGGGCATCTGGCTGACCGTCTGGTCCCCTATACTCTCGGAGGAACCCTGCTGACCTGGCTTCTCACACGGAACGTCACCAAAACCATGTCGGTTCTGATGGTGGATTTTTCCTGTGCCCTGAAACTGGCCATGCCTATCACGATTCTTTCCGCCATGCGGGAAGCCGGCCGGCATCACATCACGATCAAAGGCGGCCGTTTCCTGGAAGCCATGGCCGAAGCGGACACCCTGGTCTTTGATAAAACCGGAACGCTGACCAAAGCCTCTCCGGTTGTAAAAGAAGTGGTTTCCTTCTGCAGGGAGAAGCCGGACGAACTGCTCCGGATCGCTGCCTGCATGGAAGAACACTATCCCCATTCCATGGCAAAAGCCGTGGTAAACGCCGCCCGGGAAAAAGGCCTGGTCCATAATGAAATGCACACCCGCATCGAATACATCGTTGCCCACGGCATTTCCTGCTTTATCAACGGCAAAAAAGTCATTCTCGGCAGCGGACACTTCGTTTTCGAAGATGAAGGCGCCCGGCTTACCGCAAGCCAGCGTCCAAAACTGGAACGGATCCCGGAGCATTACTCCCGGCTGTTCATGGCCATCGACGGCCGGCTTTCCGCCGTAATCTGCATTGAAGATCCCATCCGCGAAGAGGCCGCAGACGTCATTAAGGACCTGAAGGCCGCCGGGTTCAAAAAACTGGTGATGATGACCGGCGACAATAAAAGAACTGCCGAAGCCGTTGCGAACCGGCTCGGACTGGACGAATTCTACGCTGAAGTCCTTCCGGAACAGAAAGCGGATTTCATCCATAAGGAAAAGTCGGAAGGCCATAAAGTCGTCATGGTCGGCGACGGCATCAACGACTCTCCCGCCCTCTCCGCCGCGGACGCCGGCATCGCCATCAGCGACGGCGCGGAAATCGCCCGGGAAATCGCGGATATCACCATTTCCGCTGACGACCTGCGCACGCTCGTTGTGCTGAAACAGATCAGTACCGCCTGTATGAACCGTATCCGGAACAACTACCGGCTGATTATCGGCATCAACGGCTCTTTAATCGCTCTGGGTATTGCCGGGATTATTCAGCCTTCGCTGTCCGCGGCTCTTCACAACCTTTCGACCATCGGGATCAGTGTCCGGGCCATGTCGAATCTGATGGAGGAAGACGAAGGTCAGGCAGCCGGCTGCTGACTTTTGTAATAATAACGAAACGGCTTGCCCCCTGTTTCTTCCGTCTCAACATATTCCGGCGAATTGAAAAAGGTATTAAAAAGAAAGCACCTCCTGCTTCTGTTCTTCCCCAGGAAATGCTTTCTTTTTCTCAGCTGCATTCTTAACCGGCCAGATACTCTTTCAATTCATCCAGCCGCCGCTCCATATCATGATAACCCAGCCAGTACAGATCACCCAGCTTGTCCATATCGCCTTCAAAACGTGAAACGGTCACTTCCTTCGACGGCGCCATGACGAAAACATTTCCCGCCTGATCTTCCTCATAAAGTTCATCCGTCATCCGGTTGAAACGGACGGTGGATTCTTCCAGGCTTCTCAGAAATTCCGGATAGTTCCGGTACATGAACTTCGCCAGCTTCGACAGGCCTTCCTTTTTCCGGTACTCCCATTCCCGCGTCTTTACGACGACGATTTTCTTCTCCCCGTTTTCTTTTGCCCAGGGATAGGGTATTTTTTCCGCGCAGCCGCCATCCAGATACGGAACTCCGCCGATTACTACCGGCCGGGAAATGTACGGAACCGTCGCGGAGGCCTGAATGGCCCGCAGCAGATTGCATTTTCCTTTTTCAAAATACCGGATTTTGCCGGTCTGCATGTTCGTCGCGCCCACCAGGAAACGCCGGTCCGGTCTCATCAGCCGCTCTTCGTCCATGGGGAACTCTTTCATAAGCTCGTTGTAAAGGTACGTAAAGCCGGTAATGCCATGATCCACGCGCATCGCGCCATAGCCGCAGTAATCCTGATCATGACGGTAGAGCAGGTCGATTTTCGGACCCCAGCCGATCTGTCCGGAAACATATCCGAGTCCGAAAAGAGCTCCGGCGGAAATGCCGACAGTAGTGCGGAGATTAATGTGATTCACCATAAGGGCATCCAGTACGCCGCCGGTATACAGGCCTTTCCAGGCGCCGCCTTCCAGTACGATGCAGCCTTCCGTAATGCTGTCGTCGGCTTTCCCTGTGGGGAGGGTGTCAATTTTAAGATAATGGTTTTCAGGTATCGCGTTCATTTTCCGTTCTCTTTCTGCAGTTATTTTCGTATTATTCTAGCATAAAAAGGCCCGGCCCGCCCTCGTTTTCTCCTGCAATTTGTGATATGATCAGCAGGCCGGCCGGGAGCCGGTACTGACGCTTACCGCACGCAACAGAAAGGAGCCGCCTTATGCTGACTTTTGATTCCGATTATTGCATTCAGACTTTCCAGAAGCTTCTGTCCG
>CADBNG010000239.1 GCA_902795985.1 uncultured Lachnospiraceae bacterium | reverse complement strand
TAGACCCACAGGGTGCCCAGAAGCTGGATCGTGATCATGATCTGCATTCTCGCGCAGCAGGGAAAGGCTGCGTTAAAAGCAGAGGATGCCTTCTTTGTATAGCTCTTCAGCCATTGGGCAAACGCCCGTTTTTCGCTTCCGCTGATTTTGATTTTCTGCATGCCCGAAATAAAATCAAAAACAATGCTGTTATTCTCCGCGGAACCGTCCAGCGCCTCCCGGAGAATGCGTTCTTCCTGGAAAACCGTAACAATAATGAAGGCGATTTCGGCCGCGTAGGTCACCAGTGCCGGAACCATCAGCGATGACGCGATGCCGCCGATCTGGAAGATATAGACCAGCGAGAGGGCCAGCGAGAGCAGACAGCTGCAGAAGAGCTCTCCCATCAGGGCAGGCAGCAAACTGTTCAGCGCAATGATCCGTTGAGCCAGATCACCGGAGCTTCTGTTTGAGAAAAAGGCCGCGGGCAGGTGAAGCACCCGGGCAAAGACCGCGTTTTCGGCGTATATGTCCAGCCGGTTCGCGATCCGTTCGGAAAGGGAGTTTTTGACGGAAGTCATGATCCAGGAACCGATCGCGGCCGCCGTCAGAAGGACGGCCAGCGGAATCAGCAGGTTCTGTTTACCGGAAGGGATCAGGATGGAAAATGTGATTTCCGTGACTCTCGGCGTCAGCATTCCGAAGACCACGGCGCATGCGGCGGCAAATACCGTCAGAGCAACATCGGTCGACCGGATTTCCTTCAGCAGAAGACGGACATACTCCCGGCCGGAAAGGGATTTCTGCGGCAAAGGCTTATAGAAGCAGTAGGCTTCTTCATCAAATAAGTCTTTGTTTTTTCGGGTCACTTTGACCTTCTTCCCGGTTTCCGGATCGGTATAGTAATACCCGCGGAACCGGTTCGGAAGAAGCGCCAGCACACAGTCCGTTCCGAGGACAGCCGCTAACAGCGGGCCGTCCCCGTTTTTCCACCAGTTTTCGTTCAGCCGCACCCGGCGTTTTGTAATGCCGGAGGGCTGAATGATATGATCGATCTGCTCATGAATATCCGGGTACTCTGAGATCTCTTCGGGCGTATCTTCCCTGAAATAATGACAGATACTTTCAATCTGACGGATATTCCCTATGGCAGAGGACTCTCCCGGATAGTATTCATTTTTTCTTCCGGAAACAGCATCGCTCAGGATACGGAGGTTTTTCCGGATGCCTTTGTCATCCTTCTGAATGCGCTCCCGGAGCTGCTCGCCAAACCATCCCATTTATGATTCTCCTTATTCTGTCGCAATCAGACGTTTGTACAGACCGCCTGCCTGCATCAGTTCCGGATGCGTTCCTCTTTCAACGACCTGCCCCTTCTCCATGACCAGAATCTCATCACAGTCACGAATCGTGGAAAGCCGGTGGGCTACAATAACGGAAGCAATCCCCCTTGCGCGGATATCCCGTGATACATCGTATTCGGTCAGGGCATCCAGGGCCGAAGTGGCTTCATCCAGGATGATAATGGTGGGGTCTCCCGCCATGACCCGCGCGATTTCCAGACGCTGTCTTTGACCTCCGGAAAGATCCTTGCCGTTTTCCTCCAGCACATGATGATAGCCGCCCGGGATTGCCATAATGTCGCTGTGGAGCTGCGCGTCCCTGGCGGCCAGAATCATTTCAAAGTCCTTGATGGTGGAATCCCACATTTTGATATTATTCTCGATCGTATCGTGAAACAGGACGACGTCCTGGTCTACCATTGCCAGGGAGCCGGTGAACAGCGGCCGGGGTATTTCCGAAAAAGGTTTTCCGTCATAAAGGATCTCTCCGCTCCAGGGCTGATACAGCCCGGACAGGAGCTTGGCAATCGTGGATTTGCCGGAGCCCGAACCGCCTACGATGGCGATGCTCTTCCCCGGTTCCAGTGTCAGATTGAAGTCTTTGATCAGCGGATCCGCCAGCCGGGAATAGCCGAAGGTCACGTGCTTCATTTCCACCCGCCCGCTGAGCTTCTCCGCGTTGTTCAGCTCCTCTTCCGTCATGGTTTCCGGGGCATGGACGTCCTCCGGATAGTCCATCACGTCATCAATCCGCTCGATGGAGGACCGCATTTCCTGAATGCTCTGTCCGGCCTCGATCAGCTGGTTCACCGGATTCATGAACGCCACCATGTAGGACTGGAAAGCAAGCAGCACACCGGCGGTGATATGTCCTCTCATAATGCTCCAGATCCCCATAACCAGGATCGTGATCCCGGAAAGCTGCTGCAGCAGTCCCGGTAAAGTGCCGAAGAACATGTTCACGTTGGTGAACTTCACTTTTGCTTTCATGACGGAGGCGTGATAACCGCTCCATTTTTCCAGATACCCGTTTTCCGCTCCCGAGGCTTTGATGGTTTCAATCATATTGACGCCGGACAATGTGGCCGAATCCAGCTTGGCCTGGTCGCGCATCTGGGTCTGCGAAATCTCTGTACGCATGTTGGAGATCATCCGGGCCACCACCAGGTTGATCACTATGGTGCAAAGACCGACCAGCGTCAGCGGCACGCTGTACCGGATCATCACAAAAAGGTAGAAAACAAGCAGAAGCAGATTGATCAGCGTCGGCGCAAGCCGGGTGACTAAAGTGGCAGCAACGATATCGTTTGCCGCCTGCCGGTTGGCCAGATCACCGGCGGAACGCTGTGAGAAAAAGGACATTGGCAGCCGCAGGATATGATGCATGAAAGAGGTGTTCGCGGCAACCGCCAGCTTTCCGGTCGTTTTAATGATAAAAACCTGGTTCAGGACGGAAGAGATCAGCTGGAAGGCGATCACGCCGCCGAAGAACCAGAGAAAACCCGCGTACCAGGAGTGACGCGCGCCGGTCAGAATGTCATCCGTAAAGATCCTTGAAAATATGGGAGTCAGCGTGCCGGCAACAGCCGCCAGAACGGCGGTGATCATTACCAGGAGGAGGGATCGTCCGTTTCCCTTCAGACCGGATTTCAGAAAATCAACAGCGCTTTTTTTCCGGCCGTCCGCGACAAAATTCTCCCCGGGGGTACACTCCAGGCAAAGACCGGAAAAGGCCTGCTCAAATTCCTGCAGGGGAACGCGGATCCTGCCCTGGGCAGGATCGTTGATCAGGGCCATGTTTTTCCGGAAGCCGGTCAGCACCACAAAATGGTTCCGGTTCCAGAAGATGATGGCCGGGAACCGGCCCTTATTCTTCAGTTTTTCCAGGTCGTACATGTAGGCTTTATACTGCAGGCCGTATTTTTCGGCAGCCCTCATCATATTCAGGGCGTTGCTGCCGTCCCTGGACACACCGCACTGGACCCGCACCTGATCCAGAGGCACCCATTTGTGATAATAGGCCAGGATCATGGCCAGGCAGGCCGCGCCGCATTCCAGCGCTTCCATCTGCAGGATCACCGGCACTTTAACGGGCTTTTGCTGTTTCACTGCCTGTGTCACCCCCTACAGTGTCAGAAAGCGGATCGGACGGACGTTTTCCGTTATGATGGATGCGTCGACCAGCTGGTTGCGGTATTCGGAAAGCTCTTTTTTCGGATTAATGAAAACGACATAGAAGTAATCGTGGTTTTTATCGATCATGTTTGAGGCAAGCCAGTCGTTTCGGACGATCTCGGCAGCCTCTTCCGCGGATACCGGAGTGTCAATGACTTCTTCCACCGTTCCGTCCACGACCGACCGGTCTGCCATGCGCAGCGAAACCTGTTTGCCTGTCAGCTGGTCCGGCGAGAATCTGGAAGCGTCCATTAAACAGATGACCTGGTCATTGAACTGGGCGTCCACATGGCCTTTCACGGTTTCCGTGACCGGCAGGGAACCTGTGGTCCCCCACAGGATCAAAGCGGCCAGAACCAGGATCAATGCTATAACGATCAGGAAGGTCCACGGACTGCTGACACGGATATAATCATCGATCTTCTCCGGTGATTCGACCCGGTTGTCCTTTCCCCTGCGGAAGATGCTTCCGGACTGAGCGTCTTTTGTCATCCTGTTTATCTCCTTATAATACCATCATGCCGATCCTTCGTTATCAGCTTACAGGGCCGCCAGTGCCGCACCCAGCATGGCAGTGCCTGCGCCAAGACAGGAGCCGGCTGCGATTGCCTTTTTATCATCTTCTGAAAGGCCGCCGGATATCGCGGCAAGGTCGTCCGGAGTCAGCTCGTCGCTGCCGGTATCGATCCGGCTTTTCAGATCACTCATCCCCTCGACAAACTCCTCCTTTGTGAAACCGCCGACTTCTTTGCTGGCTACGGCATAAGCTTCGTCCGCGGATCGGCAGGCAGCCATCTTCCCGGCCAGTTCTTCGTCCTTTAACATTTTATCCACGAAGGTCTTAAGGTTTTCGTTCATGTTTCTTCCTCCTTTTTTTAATTGTAAATGTTTTTCTTTACCCATTCCGCCCGCGAGGGTCGGCGAAATATCTTTGAGGTCTCCGTTCATCCGGCCAGAAGTTTTCTCAGACCGGCGAGCAATTCCGTCTGTGAAACACAGCTTGAAGACAGGGCGGCTTTGATCTTATGCCAGATCTCCTGTGCCTGAGGCTGCAGGCAGTCCTTACCGGCCAGCTCGCATTGGCTGCATTCATAGCAGTGCAGATGCGGAAAAACTTTCTGCAGCATGGTTTCCGGATCCCGGGTCTCTTCTTCCACCCGCGCCGCAACCTCCGGATCAAAAAGGCTGCGGATCAGCTTATAGACCTGGCTGCTTTCCAGACCCATGCCGCGGTAACGGGCATATTCCGAAAGACAGTTGTAGTAGGCCGTTTGGCCAGGATCTTCCGTACTCGCCAGCAGCTTCCGGAACATTCGGCGGGCCTCGCTGAACTCCCCGGCTTTCAGGGACAGGAACGCTCCGATGCGGCCCGTGTTCAGCGCTTCGCAGGAAAGGCGGCGCATACTCATGGCACTGAGCGAATTGTCCATGAATGCCGGCTCCTGGAATCGGATGAGATTCAAAAAGCGGCGTTCCTCCTCCGGGGAATAATCCGGGAACCGGTCAAAACAAGCCGCGTTCCGTAAGAGGGTAGTGTACAGGCGGAACTTCCGGGCACTGAACGGATACAGTTCGCTCCGGCCCGGCACGACCACGCAGCAGGAGGGAAAGCCCAGGTGGGAGGAATCGCGGACCAGGACCGGAACGCCCTCCTTCTTCAGGATTCCCAGCATTTTCTTCAGGAATCCCCTGTTGTCAAGCCCCTCCCACTCCGTCCAGGGACGGAAGCTCCAGCCCGGCTCATCCATGAGCAGCTTCGCGGGATAGTATCCGATGCCGACTTTTTTTACGTTAGGGATATTGTGGAAGGACGACACGTTCT
>CADBNG010000238.1 GCA_902795985.1 uncultured Lachnospiraceae bacterium | reverse complement strand
GGTGATCCCCGTAACAGACCGCTATCCCGGATGCGGACCGATGGCGGGAATCCATGCCGCGTTCCGCGCCGGAAACGAGGAATGGCTCTATGTCAGCGCGATTGACATGCCGAACCTGAGCGCCGAAGCGCTGCCGGAAGCGGGCGAAGATCAGGCGGATGCCTATGTTTACGAATGGGAAAACAAGCGGGAACCGCTGTTTGCCCTGTATTCCCGAACGGTTCTGAACATGGCGGAAACTCTTCTTCAGTCCGGCCAGTTCAAGCTGCAGAGACTGCTGGATTCCGTCAATACCCGTTATCTTCCGGCGCCGGAAGAATACCGGGAAATCTTCTTTAACTGCAACACGCCGGAGGACCTGGCCCGCCGGAAATGATCCGGTCCGAAGGGGACAGTCCCTTTCGCCCCCCTCCCAGGGTCCGAAGGGGACTGTCCCCTTCGGACCCTGGTCCGCCTCTGCCGGCCGGCAGGGCTTTCAGCGGCCCAGGGGATGAACGGCTGTCCCGTCACTATTTCATTGACGCTGGACGGCCGTTCGTTATATAATATCAAGCGGAAACATCCGTCGGGATTCTTCCGGAACCTGCAGGCCAGACCGGGACCGTCCCGCCGGTAAAAACTGGAACGTTTAAAGAACAAGGAGAAAAGATATGGGACTTATTGCAGCAGCATTGGGATCAGCAGGCGGCGCTCTTGCCGATCAGTGGAAAGAGTTTTTCTATTGTGAAGCAATGGATAAACGGGTCCTCGTTCAGAAGGGCCAGAGAAGAGCAGGGTCACGTTCCACCAATACAAAGGGAAGCGACAACATCATCACGAACGGCAGTGTGATCGCGGTTGCGGACGGCCAGTGCATGATCATTGTGGATCAGGGCAAGGTTGTGGAAATCTGCGCGGAACCCGGTGAATTCGTTTACGATACTTCCACCGAACCCAGCATCTTCTACGGAGGACTGGGCAAGGGCATCATCGATACCTTCAAGCTCATCGGAAAACGTATCACCTTCGGCGGCGAGCCCGGCCATGATCAGAGAATCTATTATTTCAACCTGAAAGAGATTATCGACAACAAGTTCGGAACGGCCAATCCGGTCATGTTCCGTATCGTCGATGAGAAGATCGGTCTGGATCTGGATTCCTCCCTGCGCTGCAGCGGTGTCTATTCCTACAAGATCACCGATCCGCTCCTGTTTTATACCAACGTCTGCGGCAACGTGGATGCGGCTTACACAAGAGATCAGCTGGATCCGCAGCTGAAGACCGAGTTTGTCAGCGCCCTTCAGCCGGCACTGGCCAAGCTTTCCGTACTGCAGCTTCGTCCGAATGAGATTCCGGCTCATGCCGAAGAACTGGCGGCCGCCATGAACGAAGCCCTTACGGAAAAATGGGCGGAGCTCCGCGGCATCAGCGTCGTTTCCGTCGCTCTGAATCCGATCACCATTCCGGAAGAGGATCAGGAGCTGATCAAGCAGGCCCAGAGAGCCGCGATGCTCAAGGATCCGACCATGGCAGCCGCAACGCTGACCGGCGCCCAGGCCGACGCCATGAAGGCGGCGGCGTCCAATCCCAACGGCGCAATGGCCGGATTTATGGGAATGGGCATGGCGCAGGGCCTTGGCGGAACCACAGCCCAGAACCTTTATGCCATGGGAGCTTCCCAGCAGCAGGCGCAGCCCGCAGCCGGATGGACCTGCGAATGCGGACAGGCCAACAGCGGCAAGTTCTGCACGAACTGCGGGAAACCGAAACCCGCTCCGGCCGGCGCATGGAAGTGCGAATGCGGAAGCGAAAACACCGGAAACTTCTGCACGAACTGCGGAAAACCGAAACCCGTTTCCGATGAATGGACCTGCGAATGCGGGGCCGTAAACACAGGCAAGTTCTGCACAAACTGCGGAAAACCGAAAGCATAAACGAAAAATAACCGAAAGGGGCACAGCATTTTCTTCGGATCGGATCCGTAAGGACCGGAACCACGGGAAGACTATGCGCGGGCCCCTTTCATTCTTTACTCAGAAAGGAAACCGGAAATGGCGGATCTTATCCAATACAAATGTCCGAACTGCGCGGGAACGATTGCTTTTGACGCCGGTGCCCAGAAAATGAAATGTCCCTACTGCGACACGGAATTCGATCCGGAGGCGCTCAAGGACCTGGATGACCAGCTGGAAGAGATTGCTCCCGATGATCTGAACTGGGGCAAAACGCCGGATGGCGAATGGGCGGCTGGAGAAACGGAAGGCATGCGCGTTTATGCGTGTCAGTCCTGCGGCGGTGAAGTGATCGGTGATGCCACCCTTGGCGCCACGTCCTGCCCGTACTGCGGCAACGCCGTTGTCATGAAAGGCAAATTTGCCGGAGACCTGAAACCGGATATCGTGATTCCCTTCAAGACGAACAAGGATGACGCGAAAGCGGCCTATCTGCATCATCTGGAAGGAAAAAAACTGCTTCCCAAGGTTTTCAAGTCCCAGAACCATATCGACGAGATCAAAGGGATGTACGTGCCCGTCTGGCTGTTTGATTCCGACGTGGACGCGGACATCAATTACGATGCCACAAAGGTCCGGACCTGGGAGGACCAGGAGTTCCGTTACCGGGAGACCAGCTATTACAAAATCCTGCGTTCCGGAAACATGGGCTTTGCCGCAATTCCCGTGGACGGGTCCACAAAGATGCCGGACGAACTGATGGAATCCGTGGAACCCTTCGACGTCAGCACTGCGGTGGATTTCCAGACCGCGTATCTGGCCGGTTACCTTGCGGACCGCTATGACGTGGCCGCCAAGGACAGTGAAGGCAGGGCTAATGAAAGAATCAAGCAGAGCACGGAGGATGCCTTCCGCAGCACGGTGAACGGTTACGATTCCGTCAACACAACGGAAGAGTCGATCCGGCTGAAAAACGGCAGCTATAAATACGCTCTTTATCCTGTCTGGATTTTAAGCACCACATGGAATGACCAGAAATTCACCTTCATCATGAACGGACAGACCGGAAAAATGGCCGGAAACCTGCCGATGGACAAGGGCAAGCTGGGAATCTATTTCTGCAGCATCACGGTGATTGCCGCACTTGTCACTTTCCTGATACTGTGTCTGATAAACGGCGTCTTCTGACCTGTTTTCAGCTCTGAAATCCCAAAGAACACAGGAATCCGCTATTTCAGCGGAGAAGCAGAGGTATAGTATGATAGAATCAAGCTGGATTATTATCGCGATCGTCGTCGGCCTTGTCGTTGCGCTGATCGTCACCGGAATAATGCGGGCGAGCCTGAAATCCGTCGCCTTTCAGCATTCCGCCAAGTTTTATGAGAATGAAGAAGGTCTGCATCTGACCCGGAGTCAGGATATCTTCTTGTATAAGAGAACGGACAGAACAGCCAAGCCGAAAGAGCAGCCCCGTCAGCAGGGCAGATAATGGGGCGGCGGCAGTCCGCTGTTTACGGAAATGGACTACATTGTATTTGACCTGGAATGGAACCAGTGTCCTTACGGAAAGGGCAGGGAAAACGCTTTTCTGCCCTTTGAGATCATTGAGATCGGCGCGGTTAAACTGAATAAGGATCTGGAGGTCACGGATACCTTTTACCGGGTCATCCGTCCTTCCGTCTATCGTACACTTCATTATCGGACACGAAAGATCGTCCGGCTCAGCAGGAGCGAGATGAAAAACGGGGAACCGTTTCCGGAAGCGGCGCGGGATTTCTTTGCGTGGGCCGGCCCGGAAGCCTATTTTGGTACGTGGGGAAGCACCGATCTGACGGAACTGCAGCGGAATCTGGAGTATTACAAAATGCTGGACCTGTTTCCGGGGCCGCTGCACTTTCTTGACATCCAGAAGCTGTTTGCCATACAATATGAGACTATGGACAAGCGCCGGTCCCTGGAATACGCGGTCGATTTTCTGAAGCTGGAAAAGGACCGCAGCTTTCACAATGCCATGGCGGACGCGGGATATACGGCGCAGATCCTTTCGGGGATCGACCCTTCGATTATCTGGACCTATGATTCCATCGACGTCTATCAGAACCCCAGACGGAAAGAGGATGAAATCTATGCGGTCTATAACGGATATACAAAATACATTTCCCAGGAGTTTTCCGACAAAGAGGCCGTGATGGCCGATCCGGAGGTGCGGAGCGTCCGCTGCGTCACCTGCGGGAGAAAAGCCCGGCAGAAACTGCGGTGGTTCTCGGTCAACGCCAGACATTATTACTGCACGGCCGTCTGTCCGGAGCACGGATACGTCAAGGGAAATATACGGATGCTGCACAGCTCCGGCGGGGGCTGCTTTGCGGTCAAAACCGTGAAGGTCAGTTCGGAACAGGAAGCCGGTCTGATTGCGGAGAAAAAGGCAGCCGTCAAAAGAAAGCGTAAAAAGAAATAATAAGGAGCAGAAAATGAAGCTGTCGGAAAAACTGTTCGGTACACACAGCCAGAGGGAGCTGAAGCGGATCACTCCCATTGTGGATAAGATCGAGGCGCTTCGCCCCCAGATGCAGGCTCTCAGCGACGATGAACTGAAGGCAAAAACCAGAGAATTCAAGGACCGCCTGGCAGCGGGAGAGACCCTGGACGACCTTCTGACGGAAGCGTTCGCCGTGGTTCGGGAAGCCGCGAAGAGAAGCATCGGAATGGAGCATTACCGCGTGCAGCTGATCGGCGGAATCGTTCTTCACCAGGGCCGTATCGCCGAAATGAAAACCGGTGAAGGTAAAACCCTGGTATCCACCCTTCCGGCGTATCTGAATGCCTTAACGGGACGGGGAGTGCATATCATCACGGTTAACGATTACCTGGCCAACCGTGATGCCGAGTGGATGGGAAAAGTGCATGAATTCCTCGGACTTACCGTCGGCTGCGTCCTGAACCATATGACCCCGGAAGAACGCCGGGCGGCTTACAACTGCGATATTACCTATGTCACCAACAACGAAGACGGTTTCGACTATCTTCGTGACAACATGGTCATCTATAAAGAGCAGCTTGTTCAGCGGGAACTGGCCTATGCCATCATCGACGAGGTCGACTCCGTCCTGATCGATGAAGCCCGGACGCCGCTGATCATTTCCGGACAGAGCGGAAAATCCACCAAGCTTTATGAGACCGCGGATCTTCTGGCCCGGCAGCTGAAGCGGGGCGAAGCCTCCGGCGAACTGACCAAGATGTCCGCCATCATGGGCGAAGAGATTATCGAAACCGGCGATTTCATCGTCAACGAAAAAGACAAGGTCGTGACCCTGACGGAGGACGGCGTCCGTAAAGTCGAGCAGTTCTTCCATATCGACAACCTGTCCGATGCCGAAAACCTGGAGATCCAGCATCATGTGACGCTGGCGCTGCGCGCCCACAACCTGATGTTCCGGGATCAGGATTATGTGGTAAAGGATGCAAAAGTCCTGATTGTCGACGAATTCACCGGCCGTATCATGCCGGGCCGCCGTTATTCCGACGGCCTGCATCAGGCGATTGAGGCGAAGGAGCATGTGAACGTACGCCGCGAGAGCAAAACGCTGGCCACCATCACGTTCCAGAACTTCTTCAATAAGTATGAAAAGAAGGCCGGCATGACCGGTACGGCGCTGACGGAAGAGCAGGAATTCCGTGACATCTACGGAATGGACGTTGTGGAAATTCCCACCAATGTTCCGGTTCAGCGTAAAGACCTGACCGACGTGGTGTACATGACCAAAAAGGAAAAGTATCACGCGGTGGTCCGGGCCATTAAAGAAGCCCATGAGAGAAGACAGCCGGTGCTGGTCGGTACGATCACCATCGAAACCTCCGAGCTTTTAAGCAAAATGCTCCGGAGAGAAGGAATCGAGCATCAGGTCCTGAACGCCAAATTCCATGAAATGGAAGCGGAGATCGTTTCCCACGCCGGCGAAGCCGGAACCGTAACGATTGCCACGAACATGGCCGGCCGTGGTACCGATATCAAGCTGGACGACGAGTCCAGAGCCCTCGGAGGCTTAAAGATCATCGGCACGGAACGCCATGAAGCCCGCCGTATCGACAACCAGCTGCGCGGACGGTCCGGACGTCAGGGAGACCCCGGCGAATCCCAGTTCTACATTTCGCTGGAGGACGATCTGATGCGCCTGTTCGGTTCCGACCGGCTGATGAACATGTTCAAAGCCATGCGGATACCGGAAGACGAACCGATCGAGCATAAGATGCTCAGTTCCGCGATCCAGCGCGCCCAGGAAAAGATTGAAAGCAACAACTACGGAATCCGTAAGAGCCTGCTGGATTACGACACTGTCAATAATGAGCAGAGGGAGATCATTTACAAAGAGCGCCGGAAGGTTCTGGACGGCGAGAACATGCGTGATTCGATCATGAAGATGATCTGCGACAGCGTGGACGATATTGTGGATCTTTCCATCCAGGATGATTCCGGTCCGGAAGACTGGGATCTGGTGGAACTGAACCGGATCCTGATCCCCGTCATTCCGCTTTCGCCGATTACCCTGGACTATGCGCACAATCTCCAGAAGGATGAGCTCAAGCAGAAAATCAAAGAAGACGCGGTCCGTCTTTATGAAGAGAAGGAGCACGACTTCCCCAGCGAAGAACAGATCCGCGAACTGGAGCGCATTGTCCTGCTGAAGGTGATCGACCAGAAATGGATGGACCATATCGATGACATGGAACAGCTCCGTGAAGGCATCGGCCTTCAGGCCTACGGCCAGAGAGATCCCAAGGTCGAATACAAGATGGCGGCTTACGACATGTTCAACGAAATGACCGGAAGCATACAGCAGGATACCATCCGTCTCCTGTATCATGTAAAAGTGGAGCAGAAGGTGGAAAGGGAGCAGGTCGCCAAGGCGACGGGAACCAACAAGGATGATTCCGGCCCCAGAAAGCCGGTCGCCCGCGCCGAAAAGAAAATCTATCCCAACGATCCCTGCCCCTGCGGCAGCGGCAAGAAGTACAAACAGTGTCACGGACGCAAATAACCGGCCGGTGGACGTTCCCCTGCCCTGAAAACCGGACGGATGAAATATACCTCTGTCCGGGAAGCTGATAACGGGAAAAGATTCCCGGCCATTCATACTGACGAAAAGAGAAGATTGCTTTGGTAGAATTAGATGCCTTTAAAACCGAATTAAATGCCTATGAAGAACCCCTGAAGGAGGTTCATGATTCGCTGGATCTGGCAGCGAAGGAAGCCCGAATCGAGGAGCTGGAGCGGAAGATGGAAGAGCCCGGATTCTGGGACGTGCCGGAAGAGGCGCAGAAGCAGATGAAGGAACTCGGCAATCTGAAGGATGACCGGGATACCTATCAGAAGCTGGTCACGGATAAGGAAGATATCGAGACCATGATCGAGATGGGTTATGAGGAGAACGACGAATCCCTGATCCCGGAAATCCGTGAAATGATCGATGATTTCAAGGCCACCTTTGACAAGATCCGTATCAAAACCCTCCTTTCCGGAGAGTACGACAAATGCAACGCGATCCTGAAGCTCAATGCCGGCGCCGGCGGAACGGAGGCCATGGACTGGTGCGCCATGCTGTACCGGATGTACCAGCGCTGGGCGGATAAAAAAGGCTTCGCGGTGGAAGAACTGGATTATCTGGAGGGCGACGAGGCGGGCATCAAGTCCGTAACGTTCCAGGTGAACGGTGAAAACGCCTACGGATACCTGAAGTCCGAAAAAGGCGTGCATCGTCTTGTACGGATTTCCCCCTTCAACGCCAACGGCAAGCGCCAGACCTCCTTCGTATCCTGCGACGTCATGCCGGACATCGAAGATGATATCGATATCGAAGTCAAGGACGAAGATATCCGTATCGATACCTACCGGTCCAGCGGCGCCGGCGGCCAGCACATCAATAAGACGTCCTCCGCCATCCGGATCACCCACTATGCCACGGGCATCGTGGTGACCTGCCAGAATGAACGGTCCCAGTTCCAGAACAAGGACAAGGCCATGCAGATGCTGAAAGCCAAACTCTACATGCTGGCTCAGGAAGAGCAGATGGCAAAGCTTTCCGGCATCCGGGGTGAAGTGACGGATATTGCCTGGGGCAACCAGATCCGTTCCTATGTGCTCCAGCCCTATACCCTTGTCAAGGACCACCGGACCAACGAGGAGAAAGGCCAGGTGGATGCCGTGCTGGACGGGGATATCGACTGCTTTATCAATGCGTATCTGAAATGGATTGCGCTGGGACAGAATAAATAAGGCCCGTCGGACACCATTAAACCGCGGATGAAACACGGGACCGGGGCATTCACCCCGATCCCGTTTCTTCTGTCAAAATCCACCAGGATAAAACAGGGAAATACGTTTTCAACGGCATGGCAATGGTTCCGGGAAGGAGAATCAGGGGACACTCAAAAAATACGGAAATCCTGTTATTTTTTCGTAAAGTACTCTTTTTTTGTGGTATGATAAACAATAAAGTTTTATTTCCGAAGAAACGGACTCCTTTTTATGACAGAACATTTTGAAAAGCAGCGTGACCATCTGGAATATCCTTCTCTGACGATGTTCGGGATGGTTCAAAGAATCGCCGGTCAGTATCCGAAAGAACCGGCATTTGAATTCTACGACAAAAAGACCAGCTACAGCACTTTTATCAACAGAATCGAAAGAGCAGCGAGGGCATTTACGGCGGCCGGGATCCGCCAGGGCGATGCGGTAACAATCTGCATGCCGAACACGCCGCAGGCGCTGGACTGTTTTTACGCGCTGGACCGCATCGGAGCCATCGCCAATATGGTGCATCCCCTTTCCGCGGAAGAGGAGATTACTTTTTATCTCGATATTTCGGAAAGCAAAATGATCCTGACGGTGGATCTGTTTTATGAAAAAATTGATCTGGCGCGCAGAAGGGCGGATCATCCGGTTACGGTTCTGGTAGCCCGGATGCAGGATGAACTGCCGCCGCATCTTGCGCTGGTCTATCTGCTCCGGAAGGGCGGGGCGTTCCTGAAATATCCGAACACGGAAAATGCCGTTCTCTGGAAGTCTTTCCTGAAGAAGGGAAATCCGAACATCCCGCTGCCGGAGGTGGAATTTGATCCGCAGCGGACCTCCGTCATCCTTTACAGCGGCGGCACGACCGGAACGCCCAAGGGAATCTGCCTGACGGATCTGAACTTCAATGCCTGCGCAATGCAGGCCCGGGAGGCGATCGGCATCGAATTCAAGGCCGGTCTCTCCATGCTGAGCTGCATGCCGATGTTCCATGGATTCGGTCTGGGAATCAATATTCATACGGTGCTGATCCACGGCGCGTGCTGCATTCTGATGCCCACCTTTACCAACAAAACCTATGCGGGTATGCTCAGGAAGAAACATCCGAGCTTTATTGCCGGGGTGCCGACCATTTTCGAGGCACTGCTTCATCTGAACGAACTGGACGGGGAGAACCTTTCTTTCCTTCAGGGAATGTTCTGCGGAGGCGATTCGCTGTCCATCGAACTGAAAAAAGAGATCGACGCTTTCCTGAAGGCCCATGGATCCAGTATCCAGGTCCGCGAGGGCTACGGCCTGACGGAATGCGTGACCGCCAGCTGCCTGACCCCGAAGACGGAATACCGGGAAGGCAGCATCGGCATTCCTTTCCCGGACACGCTTTACGAGATCGTGAAGCCGGGGACGGAAGAAATCCTGCCGCCGGGTGAGCAGGGGGAGATTATCCTGCGCGGACCGACGGTCATGACCCATTATCTCAAAAATGAAGAGGAAACGGCCCAGACTCTCCGGCGGCTTTACGACGGAAATATCTGGCTGTATACCGGCGATATCGGGAAAAAAGACGAGGACGGCTTCATTTATTTCATCCAGCGGGCAAAACGGATTATCATTACCAACGGCTACAATGTTTATCCCAGCCAGATTGAAAATATCCTGGACGGAATGCCGGAAGTGGCTTACAGCTGTGTGATCGGGATCCCGGACCGCCGCCGCATGCAGCGGGTGCGTGCCTATGTGGTGCTGAATGACGGCGTGCCTTCCAGTGAGGAGACCCTGGCTTCGATCCGGGATCAGCTGAAGAAAAAAGTATCCGCGTATGCCCTTCCGAAAGAAATCATCGTCCGCAGGGAGCTCCCGAGGACACTGGTCAACAAGGTCCATTACCGCCTGCTGGAAGAAGAGGCAATGAAGGAAGGAACGGCAGTATAGAATCATGAGCGGGGAAGAAAAAAAGATCAAACGGAAATGGGGAGACCGGCGGGACGGACGCCGGATCAAAATGCCCGGCCTTCAGACCGTCATGACGACGCTTTTTCCGAAACGTACGGACTGTGAAGTGTTTCTGCATGATACGATCGACGTTACGGAACTTCTGGATTATCTGGAGAAAAAGAATGCGGCGGATCCGTCGCTTAAACGCACGTTTTTCCACTGTGTGGTGACCATGGCGGCCCGGCTGATCCGGGAACGGCCGATGCTGAACCGCTTTGTTCAGGCCGCACGGATCTATGAACGCTACGACATCAGCATCGCTTTTGTGGCGAAACGTCGTTTTACGGAAGAGGCGGAAGAAACCCTGATGATCTTTTCGCCGAAGGATGAGGATTCCCTGGACAACGTCAGCCGGATGATTATCGGGGACGTGGCCGAGGCCCGGAAAAGCGAGCATGCCACGGGCGGCGTGGACGAGCTTCTGGACAAGTTTGCGGCAATGCCCCGGCTGATGATGATGTTTCTGGTCAAGATTATCAAATGGCTTGATTTCTGGGGCCATAATCCGAAGTTTATTACGGAAGGCGACCCGAATTACGCCACCGTCTTTCTGAGCAACCTGGGGAGCATCAAAGCCCCTGCGGTCTACCATCATCTGAATAATTACGGAACCAACAGCCTGATGATCACGGTCGGTACCATTCATGAGGAAGAACGGATTATGCCGGATCATTCCAAAGCCCTGCGTAAAGTGGTCGATCTGGGTAT
>CADBNG010000237.1 GCA_902795985.1 uncultured Lachnospiraceae bacterium | reverse complement strand
GTTTCACCGGCCGCGTGAAAACTGTTTGGGTTCAGATCCGTCCGACTTCCGTGTAGATCATGCCATGTTTTCCCCGGTCGGAGCGCATGATGCTGATATGATCTGCTGTCATGGAAACCGGTTTTATTTCTACAGGAAAGCCGTTTTCCGCCCGGCGGATGAGTGTGATATGCGGTGAGAAACGCTTCCGGTCAAACGGAATATCATTTTCGGCCAGGGCGCGTCTTACTTTGCGGGCGATGGCGTCAAGCACCGGGGAGGCCTTCAGCCCGGCCCACCACAGATCGCCTCCGTAGGAGCCGCAGCGGTCCAGGGTAATGGTGAACGGGCGGATCTCAAGTCCGGACAGTGCTTCCTGTACGTCCTCGGGGTCCGGATACTCTCCTATGAAGGCGAGCGTTACATGCAGGTTTTCTTCCGGGCTGAAGTTCCCCCGAACACCGCTTTCATACATATCGTTTTGGGCGTCGATGAGCGCGGTGCGCATCTCATCGGACAAGTTTACGGCAATAAACAGTCTCATAGCTTATTTTCTGCGTTTTTTCTGCTCGGGAAGTTCCGGATACATGGCCTCGATCAGGCGCGTCAGCAATTCCTTGTCATCCACGTCTGCCAACAGCATTTCTTTTGCCCCTTCATAGGGGATTTCCCGTTCTGCTTCCGGTATGATCCGGGCGGCCGTTTTCGTAGGCTTCAGAAGAAGGCGGTCATCATATATTCCGCCGATTACCTTCCCACGATAGTAAAGGACATATTCGCCCATCATTGGCCGGGAAGAGATCTCCGGAAGGTCTGAAAGCTGATCCATAACAAAGTCAAGGTATTCTTTGCTCGTCGCCATGGCCTACTCCTTTTTCCGGATCGGATGCCGGATCACGGTCTTCAGCTTCTCCGGAGCCACCTTCCTGGCATCGCTTAAGTAAATCTCGTGATGAAGCCGGGTCTCGGTGATGTCCAGCTCATAGCCCTGGGCATCCATATAGGCATGCATCAGATCGATGGTGGCAGGTTCCTCATCATAAGAGCCGAGATGCATGCACTGCACGCAGAGGCCTTCGTTGCAGGAGAATAATTCGATTTTCGAGAAATCGGCCTTCTTTTTGCGCGTGGCTTCTTCCACGGCCCAGTCAAAGTCCGCGCGGGTCACAAAATCCGGCAGACGAATCACGGAAATCCAGCGGAAGGTTTCCTTGTGGGCGTAATCGATTCCCTGTACGCCATCCTGCCACCAGAAGCCCTCAAGCGGTGGGACCACATAATCAAAATAGCCGTCGATTTTACGGCTGCCCATCTTGCTCATTTTAATGGTGAACGCAATGCCGTAAAGCAGACCGATGGAAGCCTTATACTCACCGTCCGGGACGTTGGGATCCCCCTGCCCCCGAACCGCAATATAGTTCATGGGCGGGACTGTAACGATAGACGGTTTGTTCTTCGGCATATAGAACTCTTTATATTCTTTCTTGAAATCAAATGCCATAAAGCCATCAGCCTTTCGCTGCGAGATACCGGTTCACGTCTTCTTCCGCCGCGATCTGTTCCGGATCCAGGATCCCCATGACGCGGCCGATCAGATAGACAGGGGTGCTTTCATCGAACCTGATCGGTGCGAAGGCGGGATTGAGTGACAGAAGCTCGTCTTTCCCGCGGACCTTGATGTATGTCTCGTTCCCGGCGATAAATGCCCCGACTTCGCCGTACTGCAGGTCCGGCGCGTCCGGGATCCGGGCGACAAGGACCAAGTCGCCGTTGTGATAGGCGGGCTCCATGCTGCTGCCGTTTACGGGAAAGACGCAGTCGGAGCGATCGACCTGACGGGATGAATACAGGAAGATGGGGGTGCCCTTCTCTTCAAACTCCGTCGGATCGCCGGGGCCGGCGGAAAGAGATTTTCCGTAATAGACAAGCTCCCGGATCCCGGGCGCAGGCTTTTCGGCGGTCTGGGAAGAGATGAGAGTGTCCACAAGACCGTCAACAGCCAGTTTATGCCCCGGGGTGAGGACGCGGTACCGGTCGATCAGCTGCTGTTCTCCGGCCGTATACTGAAAAGAAGGCCCTTCCAGCCCCAGCAGGTCATACAGCGTCACCTCCAACGCGCCGCACAGACCGGAAAGCAGGCTGATATCCGGCCGGCTGCGTCCGTTCTCCCAGTTGCTGATGGCATTGGCCGTTACTCCGATGCGTGACGCCAGTTCCTTCTGTTCCATTCCGAAGCGTTCGCGGAACCTCCGGATGTTCCTGCAGAGGGCGGGAATGTCGGTGCTTGCGGCTTTGCCGCCCTTCGCGTCGATAACGGCTGCGGATGAATCCTTAGCGCCTGTCTTTTTCATTCGGGGCATAAATGT
>CADBNG010000236.1 GCA_902795985.1 uncultured Lachnospiraceae bacterium | reverse complement strand
TCACCGCAGGTTACGAGGATCTCCTTCAGATTTCCCTTTTCATCGGCAATCAGTTCTTTCGCTTTTGAACGGAACATCCGAGGATCTTTTCCGAATGCCGCATCGGCTTCTTCCTGACCGTAATCCGTTTTAAGGGACGTGCTCCGGTAGGGCCAGATCCGCGGCGCGCTGCCGGGATTGGGCTTGCGGACCAGCTGGGTCACGCTTTTCGCGCCCTGACGAAGAGCAGTAGCGACGCAGTCCGTTGCAGTATCGCCATTGCCGACAATGACCACATCTTTTCCTTTTGCGGTATAAATACTGGAGCGTCCGTCCAGAAGGGATTTCGTGCTTTCGGTCAGATAGTCCAGCGCCTGGAAGACGCCGCCTGCTTCCAGGCCTTTTGCTTCGATCGAACGGGGCTTTCCGGCGCCGCAGCAGAGGATGACGGCATCATTTTCTTCCAGGAGACGGCTGCCGGGGATATACACGCCGACATTTACGCCGGTCACAAACTGCACGCCTTCTGCCGCCATTTTTTCAATCCTGCGGGCGACGATTTTTTTGTCCAGCTTCATGTTAGGAATTCCGTAGGTCAGAAGGCCGCCGGGCCGATTGTTTCTTTCATAGACGGTTACTGTATGGCCCCGGCGGTTCAGCTGTTCGGCCGCAGCCAGACCGGCAGGGCCGGAGCCGACGATGGCTGCTTTTTTTCCGGTTCGAACGCAGGGAACCTGCGGTTCCATCAGGCCGTTTTCCCAGGCGTATTCGATGATCGCCAGCTCGTTTTCCCGGATGGTTACGGCTTCGGCCGGATCGTCCATGCCGCAGATACAGGCGTTTTCGCACAGTGCGGGACAGACCCTGCCGGTGAATTCCGGGAAATTATTGGTTTTCAGAAGCCTGGAGAGAGCCTGGATCATGCTGCCGTTCCAGATTTCATCGTTCCATTCCGGAATCAGGTTGTGCAGCGGGCAGCCGTAAACGGACTGGCAGAAGGGAACGCCGCAGTTCATACAGCGCCCGCCCTGGTTCCGCCGATCCTCCGGAGCAAGGCGGATATGAAAATCATCGTAATTTCCGATGCGTTCCGTGCAGGGAAGACAGGGACGGCTGATCCTTTGATAATCCATAAATCCGGTTGCTTTTCCCATATCAGGCTTCTCCTTTCTGCAGACGGTAAAAGGCCTCCAGCTGCGCTTCTTCCCTGGGTATGCCTTTTTCTTCCAGACGGCTGATGGCGGCCAGCATGATACTGTAATCCCTGGGTACTATTTTTTTGAAAAGCGGCAGATATTCTTCCCAGTTTTCAAGGATTTTTTGGCCTTTCCGGGATCCGGTATATTTTACGTGACGTTCGATCAGGTCCCGAAGCTGCCGGATATCGTAGGAATCGGAAACACCGGTCATGGTGACGAGTTCCTTGTTCAGTTTTAAATAGAGTTCGTGGTGCTCGTCGAGTACATAGGCGGTTCCGCCGGACATCCCGGCCGCGAAGTTTTTGCCGGTCGGACCGAGAACAACCGCGACGCCGCCGGTCATATACTCACAGCCGTGATCGCCGACGCCTTCCACAACGGCGCAGGCGCCGGAGTTGCGGACGCAGAATCGTTCGCCGGCGGCTCCTTCGATGAAGGCTTCCCCTTCCGTTGCGCCGTACAGCGCCACATTGCCGATGATGATGTTTTCGTCGGCAGCGATCCTGCTGCCTTCCGGCAGCCGGACAATCAGCCGTCCTCCGGACAGGCCTTTTCCGAAGTAATCGTTGCTGTCGCCCGCAAGGTCGATGGTTACGCCTCTGGGAAGGAACGAGCCGAAGGACTGTCCGCCGCCTCCCTGTCCGTGGATGAGAACCGTATCGTCCGGCAGGGTGCTGCCGTATTTTTTTGTGATTTCCGACCCGAGAATGGTTCCGAATGTCCGGTCCGTA
Organism: uncultured Lachnospiraceae bacterium; assembly: GCA_902795985.1. The sequence goes on along the minus strand of CADBNG010000236.1, from coordinate 1,646 downwards.
CTGGAAACGCGGACCGAGATCTCGGAGCGGCTTCCTGATTTCAGCGTCTTTTTGCAGGCGGGCAGCAGGGTATGGACATCCAGGGTTTTCTCCAGCCCGAAATCATAGATATCCTCTTTCTGAAAATGAACGGCGGCTTTCCGCGGCGCACCGATGATCTGATCCAGCAGAACGGAAGCGGCCCGGGAGGGGAGGCCTTCTTTTTTTCGCAGGAATTCTGTCCGACCGATCAGATCATCCACCCGGGAAATCCCGAGCTTTGCCATGATTTCCCTCAGTTCCTGCGCAACGAATTCCATAAAATGAATCACGTATTCCTTCTTTCCGCGGAAACGGCAGCGAAGGTCCGGATTCTGTGTCGCAACGCCGGCCGGACAGGTATCCAGATTGCAGACCCGCATCATGACGCAGCCGAGGCAGATGAGCGGACCGGTGGCAAAACCGAATTCCTCCGCGCCCAGAAGAGCGGCGATAGCCACGTCACGGCCGGTCAGCAGCTTGCCGTCCGTCTCCAGCCTGACGCGTCCCCGAAGACCGTTTCGCACCAGTTCCCGGTGGGCTTCGGAAATGCCCAGCTCCCAGGGAAGGCCGGCGTTTTTGATGGAATTGCGCGGCGCGGCGCCGGTTCCGCCGTCATATCCGGAGATCAGAACGACCTGGGCGCCGGCTTTGGCGACACCGGAGGCGATAGTGCCGACACCGGCTTCACTGACCAGTTTGACGGAGATGCGGGCCTCCCGGTTGGCGTTTTTCAGATCGTAAATCAGCTGCGCCAGGTCTTCGATGGAATAGATATCATGATGCGGCGGCGGACTGATCAGGCTGACGCCCGGTGTGGAATACCGGGTTTTGGCGATCCACGGGTACACTTTTTTACCGGGCAGATGACCGCCTTCGCCGGGCTTGGCGCCCTGGGCCATTTTGATCTGGATTTCCTTTGCGCTGCAGAGGTACTGGCTTGTTACGCCGAACCGTCCGGAAGCCACCTGCTTGATGGCGGAGTTTTTATCCGTGCCAAGCCGCTGCGGCTCCTCACCGCCTTCGCCGGAGTTGGATTTTCCCCCTATGGCATTCATCGCTTCCGCCAGACATTCGTGGGCTTCTTTGGAGATGGAGCCGTAGGACATGGCACCGGTTTTAAACCGTTTTACAATTTCTTCGACCGGTTCGACTTCATCAACCGGGATGCCCCCGTTTTCCGGAAAAACAAAGTCCAGAAGCCCCCGAAGCGTCTGCGGTGCCTGCGTATCGCCTATCCGGGCGGAAAAGGCTTTGAATTTTTCGTAATCGTTCTCCCGGGAGGCTTCCTGCAGGTCAATGATCGCCCGGGCGTCCAGAAGGTGCTGCTCGCAGCGGTCGCCTTCCCGCATCTTGTGGAAGCCGATGCTGTCCAGGGATGTTTCCGTTCCAAGGCCCAGCGGGTCGAAGGCCCGGGTATGATGGTAATCCACCGCCTCACCGATTTCCCGGATGCCGATGCCGCCTACCCGGCTGATCGTATGGGTGAAATATTTGTCGATGGTTTCCTGATTGATGCCCACGCATTCGAAAATCTGGGCGGACTGATAGGACTGGATTGTGGAAACCCCCATTTTGGAAGCGATTTTTACGATTCCGTGCAAAATAGCGGAATTGTAATCGTTGAT
>CADBNG010000235.1 GCA_902795985.1 uncultured Lachnospiraceae bacterium | reverse complement strand
GCCGTCCTTTGTCAGCTGGATATCCAGTTCGATTCCCGCGATATCATAACGGAGCGCTTCCCGGAACGCGGAGATCGTATTCTCCGGGAAAGCAAAGCTCGCGCCTCTGTGCGCCCAGATATTCATGCTATTCACCCTGGCGCCGGATCATGGCGCGGACCGTTGAACGCATGATTTTCCGGTCTACGGCCGGACAGCGTTCTTTAATATACTTCAGGTCGAGTGCGACCCAGTCGTCAAACAGCATCCGGTTCCTGCCCGGACGGATCTGCCAGTAACAGGTAATGCCCGGACGGACGGCCAGCCGCTGTTTCTGATAATCGTTATACATTGACACCTCCCGGGGAAGCGGCGGTCTCGGCCCGACAACGGACATGTCCCCTTTCAGCACATTGAAAAACTGGGGGACCTCATCCAGCCCGGTGGCCCGGAGGAACCGTCCGACTCTCGTAATCCGGGAATCGTCCCGGATTTTGAACGCCGGCCCCTTCATCTCGTTGCGCGGGACCAGGTTCTCGATCTCGTTCTCCGCCCCGGCCGACATCGTCCGGAACTTGTACAGCCGGAACTCCTTCCCTTTCTCCCCTACCCGGATCTGGGTAAACACCGGGGAGCCGTGGGGATCATCCAGAAAGATCACCGCACAGATCACCGCGGAAAACGGAAGCAGCAAAACAAGAGCCGCCACGGAGAACGCCTTATCAAACGCGTATTTGCGCGAAAGATATTTTTTTTCCTGCTGCTTCGTCACCGTTCTGCCTCCCGGATAGAATCTGACAAAATATTATACCATATCGCAAAATGAAAACAAACACCAAAGGCAGGGGGGGCCGAAAGGGGGCGGCTCCTTCCGCCCCCCTGCACCGCCCCATGGTGCGAAGGGGACAGTCCCCTTCGCACCCCTGCTCTGTCCCCTGGGCCGAAGGGGACAGTCCCCTTCGCACCCTGCTCTGTCCCTTGCGGGCCTTTTCCGAACGAAACAGCTCCCTGTCTTTGACTTTAAGGACTGCCGCTGACAAGGGGACGGTTTTTATGATACAATATAAATTATCCTGAAACACCCGGAGGTAGAATAAAAATGTCGCAGCCGGAAGCACCCCGGACCATCGGTTATCTGTCCGGAACCTTTGACCTTTTTCATATCGGGCATCTGAACCTCATCCGCACTGCCCGCACGCTTTGTGATTATCTGATCGTCGGGGTCCATGACAGTACGGCCTTCAAAGGCCGCTCCACCTATATTCCCTTTCAGGAACGGCTTGCCATTATTGCCGCCTGCCGCTATGTGGATGAAGCCGTGACCGCCAGCGATCATGACGATACGGACTGGGAGCGGTTCCATTTTGACTGCCTCTTTGTCGGTTCGGATTATCTGGGATCGGAACGGTTTGCCCGTTACGAGGAATTCTTCGCGGACAAAGGCGTCTCCATCACCTATCTTCCCTACACCACCACGACCAGCAGCACCCGGATCCGCGAGCTCATCGACCGGGACCTGGCCTCCCCGCAGGAATAAAGGAAAGGAATGCATATGGATCCCTCCGGCATGGTCTCCGTCATCGTTCCGGTTTTCAATACGGAAAAATATCTGGAAAAATGTCTGGACAGCCTGCTGGCCCAGACCTGGAAAAACATCGAAATCCTGATTGTGGACGACGGCAGCACGGACGGCAGTCCCGCCATCCTTTCGCGTTATCAGAAAGCCGATCCCCGCATCCGCCTTTTCACACAGAAAAACGGCGGTCTCTCCGCCGCCCGCAATACCGCTCTGCGCCATGCTTCCGGCGAATGGCTGATGTTTGCCGACAGTGACGATTTTGTATCGGAAGATTTCTGCGAAACCGCCCTGAATGCCGCAGCAGCACAGAATGCGGATATGGTTCTTTTCGACGCAACGGGCATCGTGGAAGAAAACGGCGCCTCTTTCCCCCATGGCAGCGTCCTACCCGAAGGCGCCTATTCGCCCCGTGAAATTCTCACCGCTCTTGCCTCTTTTTCTTTCCCGCCCAACGTCTGGAGCAAGCTGTGCCGCCGCAAGCTCTACGACGGCATTTTCTTCCCGGAAGGAGAAAACTGGGAGGACTGCGCGATCCTGCACCGCGTGATCGGCAATGCGTCGCGCATCGCCGTCATCCATAACGTTCTTTATTACTATCTGGCCCGCCCCGGCAGCATCACCAAAGACGCGCAGAAGGATTATTCCATTTACAAATGGCGCTTCCTTCAATACGGGAAACGCTATGCCTGGCTTCTGGATTACGATCCGGATATTGCGGCGCTTATGGCCGCCGAATACGAAGCGGCCGCCATTAAATACTGCGCGGCCTGCGCGGTCTCACCGGAAATGCGGGATCGTTTCCCCGGAATGCGCTCCTGTTATCTGAAGGGCCTGTCGCCGGAAGGAACACCCATTCCCCATACCGCCCAGCCGCGTTCAATCCGCCTGGGACGCCTGCTGCTTCGCTTCTGTCCGCCGCTGTTTCGGACGGCAGCCGGCCGGATGTTGCGCGGAAAACAGATGATGTAACAGGCACCGCCCGTTGATTCGTTGCTTTTTACAGAATCATTTACTGTCCGGTTGAGAGAATTCCGCTCACAGACAGTAATTCTTTCCCCTCCGTTTTCATATTTACTGTCCATAACGAAGATTTGGCTGTACAAACAGTAAAGCCTGCTTCCTCAGGCTGAATGTTTACTGTTCATGAGACGCTTTTCTTCTCACAGACAGTAATTCTTCGCCTTCCACTTTTCATTTTTACTGCTCAAAACGAAAATTTGGCTGTACAAACAGTAAAGCCTGCTCTTCAACGGCAGGCTTTTACTGTTTGTTCATTTATTATCCGCTCACAGGCCGTCATTTCTCCGCCCGCAAACACCCTCTCTCGCCTGCCAGCAGATCAATCATGGAGAACAGCAGGTTCCGGCCGCCCAGAATTACATTTCCGTGAACGGCCTCGGCCCAGGGGATATCCGAAGTGGGCGGAAGGACCTGCAGGGAATAAGGTTTCTCCGTTTCGTAAGGAACAAAGCAGATCCTGTTGGGGAACTGTTCCAGTTCGTTGAATTCTTCTTCCGTATCCCGGCGGGTGGTCCGGATTTCCACAAACAGATCCTCATAATTCAGAAGGGCCCGGCGGCGCAGCCATTTCTCAATGGCTTCATCCGGATCACTGTCATGGTTGCAGTAGATTTCCAGATCTCCGAGATCCAGTACCGGATACCGGGGACAGTCGCCTTTCGAGTTGCCGTCCTGCCAGCGGCTGAACACCGGCGTTTCCTCCGTACAGTAATGACGAAGATTCCGAAGGCAGGCCAGGTAATGCCGGTCCTTCAGATACATGTTTTTAAACGGGGAACGATGCATGAGGCCGAGGGCATTGGAAAGATATCCGCCGAAGCAGTCGTTGGAAAGCACAGAGATCCGGCGGTTTTTCACGGCAATGTATTTGCGGAAGTCAAAACAGGGGACCTGGAAAATTTTCCCGGGAAGAATCTGCTCCCGGGTGAAACCGAGCTCCATCGCATCGCTCCGGATTTCCGCCTGATTCGCTTCGCTGAAAATAATCAGATAATCCGCCCCGGCCCGCGCCGCTTCCTGCGGTGTCATTACCGCGAAACCGTCCAGTGTGCGGTATGGCGGCAGCGTATTTCCGGTCACACCAAGCACTTCAATCTGCCCGTTTTCCACGAAATGCAGGATCGAATTAAGCCCGTACAGATACTGACGCCGCCATCCCCAGAGAATGACTTTATATGGCGGCATTTCCGCCTTGCCAGCGGGTATATTGTACCGGATTGTTTCAAGCATTATCTTCCCTCTTTAAAAGAAAATCCGGACATCTCCGGGATCGTTTTCCCTGCGGAATAATTCAGTCCGCAAACATTTTAACACAGCAGCCCGAAACTGTTAAGCCTCGGCGGAAGCGCCCGGTGTGTTTGCCCCGCAGAATGTCTTTTCCTGATTACACGCGGCTGGCAGCGCTGTCCCGGCGCCTGCAGTTACCCCAAGGAGTGACCGTGATTCTCGGCGTGCCAACAGGCGCTGTCCCGGCGCCTGCAGTTATCCTTCAGGATTCCATTTTTTCAACACACGTGGTACAATACAGCATCTCCATGGTTAACCTCGCCTGATCCGGTTAAACCGTAAATCAGGAACATCTGTCCTTGTTGATCATATAATGTACTGGAGTATCTCATGAGCAAACGTTATGGAACCGTCCTCTTCGACCTGGACGGAACCCTTCTGAACACGCTGGCGGATCTGACGGACGCCTGCAATTACGCCCTCCGGGCCTGCGGATTTCCGGAGCGTACCGAAGAGGAAATCCGGTCTTTTGTCGGAAACGGAATCCGCGTCACGCTGAGCCGTGCCGTCCCTCCGGGGACCGGCGAAGAGACGGTCCAAAAGGCCTTCGAACTCTTCACTCCTTATTATCTGGAGCATTGCCGCGACAAAACGGTCCCCTATCCCGGCATCTGTGAAATGCTGGATGCACTGCATCAAAACGGCATCCGTATCGGCGTTGTCTCCAATAAATCCGATCCCGCCGTCAAAGAATTATGCAAACATTTCTTTCCCGGCCGGATCGAAGCCGCGGCCGGCGGCCGTCCGGGCGTTCCCCGCAAGCCTGCCCCGGACCTGGTCATTTCCGTAATGCGGGAGCTGGACTGCGCTCCTTCGGAAACCCTGTATGCCGGGGATTCTGAAGTGGATCTTCTGACGGCAAAGAACGCGGGCCTTCCCTGCGTTTCCGTCACCTGGGGTTTTAAGGACCGGGAATTCCTGCTGGAAAACGGAGCCGAAATGCTGGCGGATACGCCGGATGAAATCTTCTCTCTTGTCACCGCTCCGCTGCCCTGACCTCTCCTGCTTTCCCGCGCAGACACTGTCCGTATGGGCTGTTTCTTCCGGACAGCTGCATGTTCTACCGATAGTAGAGAGGCGGTCCGTCCACGTCCGCT
>CADBNG010000234.1 GCA_902795985.1 uncultured Lachnospiraceae bacterium | reverse complement strand
TTCACGGGAGCCGCAATACGGACAGATCAGGGTTTCGCCGTCTTCCGCTTCGTTCAGGGTACCCCCGCAGCTTTTGCACCGCAGAACATAGGTATGAATCCCCTGCTCCGCCCCGTTTTCGGCAGCCGGCCGCATTCTTTTTCTGCCGCCGCTTTTAAGCACTGCCCCGCAGGCTTCGCAGTAAACCGCGTTTTTCTTCTGAATCTCCGCCCCGCATTCCGGGCATTGTTTCTTCATAATCTTCCTCTTTCGAAGGCTGGTTTCTATAAAAACTAAAATACCGTATTTTCAGTAATTGCTCAAGAAGCACTTTACGCAGCCGCTGCCAGAGCGCCTGATGACCACAGACCCGGCGGCAGGAGCTCGTCCGGTTGCCAAAGACTATCCTACTCCAACCGGCATTCTTTTATCAGAACCGGTATTTCATTACCGCGCAGTTGGGAATCCCGAAACGGGCATATTCCTCATTGGTCATTTCATAAAAATACGAATGAACCATCCGGGCAATGCCGTTGTGCGCCACGAGAATCACGGTTTTCCGGTCCGATTCCGCCTTTAATTCATCCAGCAGGGAATAAACCCGGCAGGCCAGCTGAAGCGTGGACTCCCCGTTTCCGTGACGGCTGGTAAAAACTTCTTTCGCTTTCAGGAAGTCCTCGCCGTCCCGCGCCGTCCCTTCCCACCGGCCGAAATTCTGTTCCGTCAGCCGCGGCTCGGCACGCAGGGGAATCCCCGTGATTTTTGAAATCCGCTCCGCGGTTTCCCGCGCCCGGCTCAGAGGCGAACAGAGGATTTCATCCGCGGTGATTCCCTCCGAAAGGATTTTCCTTCCCGTTTCGTCCGCCTGCTGCCGTCCCCTGTCTGTCAGCGCGATATCCGTCGCGCCGCAGATTTTGTTCTCCACATTCCATAACGTCTGTCCGTGCCGGACAAAAAAGACCTGTCCCATTTTTCTTATCCCGGTAATTGTCTGATCCTCCGTTTGCGGCTCTGTACGGAGAGGACCCTGTCCTGTTTCAGCACCGCATACAACCCTGGCGTTCCCCACGGTTTACCCTGTTACTGTATCACTATTTTCAAAGGCTTCCAAGTCCATACGGCGGCACTTTGATCCGCCGGCCGAGCAAATATGCCGGTATGTCCCGTCCGTACCGTCTGAAAAACCGGATTTTTTTGCACAAACGCCATAAAAATGCTTATAATATCCGTATCTGTATCAGAACCGCATTCCGATAATAAACCAGACGGTTATTATCTGCAGGAATACAAATGACCGAACAACCAAGAAAAGAGGACTTTAACATGAAAAACAGAATCATCGCACTGATCACCATCCTGACACTGGCCTCCGCCCTGGCCGCCTGCGGCAGCCAGAAAGCCGCGGAACCGGCCGCCGCTTCCTCCGCGTCGAAAGAAGCCTCTGCTCCTGCGGAAACCGCTGCGGCTTCCTCTTCGGTGAAAGAAACCTCCGCTCCCGCGGAAGAAGCTTCCGAAGTCTCTTCCGTTTCCGAAGAACCGGAAACGCAGGGATCTGCCGAAGCCTCTGTCGTACCTCCTGCCGTGACCGGCGGATGGTCCGTCAATTCGGACGAAACGACGGGCTATGTTCCGGAAGAGGCACAGGCTGCTTTCGACAAGGCCTGCGAAGGTTTTGTCGGTCAGGATTTTGAAATTCTCGCCTATCTGGGCAGCCAGGTCGTTGCCGGAACCAATCACATGTTCCTCTGCCGCGGGACAACCGTAACCCGGGAACCCGTTACTGCCCTGAAAGTCGTTATTGTCTATGCCGATCTGAATGGCAACGCGGAAATCACCGGCGTTAAAGATTTCGATCTTGGCGACTACTCCATGGTCGACAATCAGCCGGAAGCGGCCGGGGAGCTTGTCGGCGGCTGGACCGTCTATGCTGAAGCGCCGGCTGTAAACCTGCCCGCTCCGGCCGTAACGGCTTATGACAAGGTGATGGACGGACTGCTCGGCGCCGATTATGTTCCCCTGGCCCTTCTTGGAAGCCAGATCGTATCCGGAACGAATTACGCCGTCCTGGCGCGTCAGACGCTGGTGACACAGAACCCGGTCAGCAATATGTGCCTGGTCTTCGTTTACGCACCGTTAAACGGCGACCCGGAACTGCTGAATATCTATACGCTGGATCTTGCTTCTTTTAACGAATAATTCCGAACGAACGGTTCCGGGTAACGCTTTCCCGGCAGCTGCTTGAGAATTCTTTTCCCGGCAGGCAGGACGCAAATCCCGTCTGCCGGACTGTTATTGTGTGAAAATGATAAAGGATTTTCTGAAGGAAAAAGAGAAAAAAGTCGAGTATGTCGAGCTGATTTATGATCTGATCTTCGTCTATCTCATCGGTCGGAACAATTCCCTGATGGCCCACGTCGAAGACGGCTTTGTCCGGCCGGATCTCTATCTGACCTATATTCTCTGCACGCTGATCACGATCCAGATCTGGTATTCCTCCACGCTTTTCATTAACCGGTTCGGTACGAACTCCCTGACGGAATACACCGGGCTTTTCATCAACATGTTCCTTCTGTACTATATGGCGGACGGAACGCGGATCCGCTGGCAGGAATACTACTTCCGCTACAATATTGCCTGGGCGCTCATTCTTCTGAACCTGGCGGTCCAGTATTATCTGAAATACCGCTCGCTCAGCGGCAGCACCCCCTGGGAAGCCGATAATATCCGGCACCATATCCGGGTTCTTCTGATTCAGGATGCCGTCATCCTTGCCGGAATCCTGATCTATATCCCGACCCGGCTTCCGCTCACTCCCGCTGCCATGGTTCTGGGTATGGTTCTTGAATGGGCCGGACGGAAGAAAAGGGACCTGGTTGCGGTGGATTTCAATCATCTGTCCGAAAGGGTCATGCTCTATATCGTTTTCACCTTCGGTGAAATGATCATTGCCATTTCCGGTTACTTCGAAGGCGGGTTCAGCCTGAACAACTTCTACTTCTCCGCCATGGCCTTTCTGATTGTCGTCGGCCTGTTCATGAGTTACGGATACTTTTACGACCACCTGCTGGACCGGGAAATGCACGTCAGCGGAAACACCTATATGTTTCTGCATATTTTCATCATCTTCGCTCTCAGCAGCCTGACAACCGCTCTGGAATTCATGCGGGAGCCGGACGTCAGCGTAGTTGCGAAGAATATTTTCCTGGTCGCCTCTTTCCTGATTTATTTTCTCTTTCTGTTCCTGTGCGCGCCGTATACGAAATGCTATCAGGGAATACTCCGGATTTTCCGTCCTCTTCTTGTTATTCTCGGCATCTTTATCGTGCTGATGATCTTTTTCTACCGGAATGCCCGGATCAGCATTGCGGTGTCGGTCCTTTTATGCTTCACGATATGGCAGATGGAGAGGCAGTATAATAAAAAATGCATAGCAAAATAACAGGAGGGACGTGTTTCTCTGTCACCTGTACAGAAAAGCACGTCCCTCCTGCCGTTTTCATACGCCTCAGTCCGTTTCGTTTCCGGTTTCGTCCCGGAACTCCATTTCATCTTTCTTCTTTCTTCTGGCTCCCAGCCGTTCCAGGCTGCCGATATTTTCCAGCATCCCGTCCAAAAGCCTTTTCGGCGAACGGATCATTTTCCAGATAACGCGGTCCGCTTCGGCGGCTTTTGCCACCGCGGCTTCCGTCGGCACAAACGGATGCTTTTCCAGACGGCCGCTGAGTTTTCGATCGACCAGGTCTTCATAAAGGCTCCGCGCATGACGGACGCTGTCTTCCCAGGAAATATAGATCTCATCCATCGCCCGGTCCCCGACCCGTTTCATGCAGCCTTCCTGCTCACAGATCTGCTTCAGTTTTTCAGCATAGCCTTCCGGGTTCTCCGGCGCGGTAAAGCCGTTCACGCCGTCTGTTATGCCCTCCGCAGCGCAGGATTCTTCGATCAGCAGCGCCGCCAGGCCGCAGGCTGCCGCTTCGCGGACCACAATTCCGTTCGTGTCGTAAGTAGACGGAAACATAAACAGGTCCGCCCTTGTGTTCCAGGCCTGCAGGACCCTTCGCTCATAGATCGGCCCGGTGAACAGGACCTTTCCCTCAATGCCGGCGTCCCGGCACTGTTCTTTCAGTTCTTCCGTATCCACGCCTCCGCCGACGAAGACCATCTGGAAATCCATGCCCTGCCGGTTCAGGATCCCCAGCGCGTCAATCAGAAGGGGCAGGCCTTTATAGGTCATCATCCGCCCGACGTAAAGGAAAACCGGAACGCCTTCCGCAATCGGATAATCTTTCAGGAGCTCCCGCATTTCCTTCTCCGGGACCTTTCCCTTCGGGAAATCCACACCGTTGAAGACCACCTTATAATCGCCTTCATAGCCAAGGGACTTCAGATTCTCCCCGGCCCCGCTGCTGACGGTCCAGACTTCGTCGCAGGCCGAAATATTGCTGACAAGAACCTTCGTCGTTTCCTTCCGGGCCCATTCCTGTGAAAGAGCTTTCGCGATGTCTTCGTCGAATTTCGTATGATAGGTAAAAACTACCGGCGCGTCGGTTTCCTTCCGGAGAATCCGCGCCAGCATTGCGGAGATCACCGGGCAATGGGTATGCAGGACATCCGGCCCGTACTCCCGTATCCGGTTGATCACATTCAGGTCCAGGGGATTTCCCGCCCGGTAGCCTTCCACTATTTTCCCGAGGGAAAAGCTCGTGTAAGCCTCCACCGGGAACGGATAACCCGTATAATCGGCGCCGGGATATTTCGGGGTTGCCACCATCGCGCCCCAACCGGCTGTTCCCGACAGCACCGACGCGTAATTCAGGACCGTATTGGCCACGCCGTCGATAACCGGGGGGAATGAATCGTTTAAAAGACAGACTCTCATCCAATTTCCTCTTTTCTTTCTTCCGGCCCGAATTCCGGCCGGGATGGTTTATAAATAATCATAAGAATCCGGGGAATTTCTGTCAATAATGACAAATTCAAAAATCAGGCCCAGAATTCCGGGGCAATCACCTTGAAAAAAAGCCTCTGATCTGATAAAAATATAATAGCAAATTGTGAAATCGAGATCAGTAATACAAGCAAAAATCGTACCAGTAAAAGGAGTGAGTCTATGTTAACAGCAAGAGAAAACTATTATCAGGCTGCCATCGGAGGAAACCCCGATCGTTTCGCAAACCAGTACGAAGCTCTCCGGCTCTGCATGCATCCCGGATATTTCCACAGCCCCTCTCCGACCCCGGGCCAGGAAAACATCGTCAATGCATGGGGTATCACCAACAGCTGGCCGGAAGGTTCACCCGGTGCTTTCCCTGTCCATACCCCGGATAAGATCGTTATCAAGGATATCGAGGACTGGAAAGAATATGTGAAAAAGCCGAGCACCTTATTCCCGCAGGAAGACTGGGATATGCTCCGCGCGATCTACGATTCCGTTGACACCACTCAGGCCTACAAGGCTCTTTTCTGGGCTCCCGGCGTATTCGAGCAGTGCCACCACCTCGGAGAAATCCAGAACACTCTGATGAACCTGTATGAGTATCCGGATGAGATGCATGACCTCATCAGATATATCACGGATTATGAGCTGGAAATGGCCGAGCTGATCTGCAGCAAGCTGCAGCCCGACGCCCTCTTCCATCATGACGACTTCGGTTCCAGAACCAGCACCTTCATGAAGCCCGATATGTGGGAAGAGTTCTATGTACCCGCTTATAAAGAGATCTACGGATACTACAAGACCCATGGCTGTGAGCTGGTCATCCATCACTCCGACAGCTACGGTGTGACCCTTGTTCCTTACCTGATCGAAATGGGCATCGACGTATGGCAGGGCTGCATGTCCTCCAACAACCTGCCCGAACTCACCAAGGAATGGTGCGGCAAGATCGGTTTCATGGGCGGCTTCGACGGCGCGGACTACGACAAACCCGACTGGGATGCGGAAGAGATTCACGGCCGTGTTTACGAGGTCCTGGCCCAGAATTCCCCGAAGGGCTACATCCCCTGCATCGCGCAGGGCGGCCCCGGATCCGTTTACGACGGCGTTTACGAAGCCATCTTCGCGGCCATCGACGACTACAACGTCGAGCATTTCGGCATCAACCGCGACGAGATCACCCGTCTTCCGCTTCAGTTCGAAAAGAAGGGCTATATGTAATTCCCATCGATCTGAAGATCATCAAAGCCAGAATTGCTGCAGGAGCCATCTTCGTGATGGCTCCTGTTTTCGTATGGCTTCTTCGGGCCGTACGTGGGAACGGATCCCCGGGATGTCCCGATTCGGAAAAACAAAAGGCACCGGAAAACCTTTTCAGAGGAATTCCGGTGCTTTTTTTACTGACTATTACGTTTCTCAGTCCGGTTGTCTGCGCAATTCCGTCGGCAGAGTCT
>CADBNG010000233.1 GCA_902795985.1 uncultured Lachnospiraceae bacterium | reverse complement strand
GGCCTTCTGCAGCTGTTCTTCACCGTCCTTAACGTACAGGACGCCCTCATCGGTCACTTCTTTAACGGTTGCGCCGTTGACCAGGGTCACGCCGTATTTTTCGACGGCGGACATGACGCCCCAGCCATAGGTCGTGCCGACGTTGGAAAGGCAGGTGAACATTTCCAGAACAGTGACTTTCTTTCCGAGATAAGCCATGTGAATACCGGCTTCCACACCGGAAAGGCCGCCGCCGATAATGGTGATGTTGTCGCCCTGAACGGTTTCCGGCTTGAAGTAGCAGTCCAGGATCTCGTGGGCTTTTTCATAGCCCTTGATAAAGGTTGCCGTAATGGGTTTTCCGCCGGTGGCGACGATAATATGATCCGGCTTCAGCTCATCCACCATCTCCGGAGTACATTCCGTGTTGACCTTCACGGTGATGTTGTCATAGAGATAGGGAAGCTTTTCCAGATAATCCAGATAACGCTGAAGATCGGGCTTCATCGCATCGTGGCGGGCATAACGGATGGTTCCGCCGACGATGTCCTTCTTCTCCAGAAGGGTGACGGTATGTCCGCGTTTTGCCGCCGTTACGGCAGCGGAGATTCCTCCGGGGCCGGCGCCGATGACGAGAACGTTCTTTTTATTAAGCGCCGGTTTGATGTCTTCCATAAAGCCGACCCGGGTTTCGTGGGCTGTGCAGGGATTGACGCTGCAGCGGAAGAAACGGGTGGCGTTGTCCCCGTCGGTACAGCGCAGGCAGCGCAGGCAGGGAGTGATTTCATCGATCCGTCCGGCACGGGCCTTGATGGGCATGGCCGGATCCGCGATCAGGGCACGGGAGAGGGAAACGCCGTCGGCATCGCCGCTGGTGATGATTTCCTCTGCCATTTCCGGGCTGACGATGGAGCCGATCAGGAAGAGCGGGATATGGACTTTGCCCGTTTTCTTGATGGTTGCCGCAAATTCGCGGTTAAGGGCCCACGGGACATAAGTGCTGGGCATGCAGTACAGCCATCCTTCCGTGGTGATTTCTACCAGGTCGACGTATTCCTGCGCGAAGCTTAAGAATTCGGCAACGTCCTCGCTGGTGAATCCGCCTTCGGCTCTTTCATTTCCGCTCATCCGCAGGGCCAGGATCATGCCGTTGCGGACTTTTTCCCGCATCCGTTTCAGGCACATCAGCGGGAAGCGCATGCGGTTCTCCAGACTTCCGCCGTACTGGTCGGTACGCTTGTTGATCAGCGGGGAAAGGAACTGGGTGAACAGCCAGGAATGGCCGGAATGGACCAGGGCCATATCAAAGCCGGCGGACATGGCGTAAGCCGCCGCGTCGGCATAGGCATTGGCCACGTCCTCCATATCCTGTTCGGTCATAGCTACGACGTAAGTGCCCATATCTGTGATCTCGGTAACCGGGCCGATGACCTGCTTTTCGTTATACCACTGGCGCGCCCGGCGTCCGCCATGGGTCAGCTCCACGCTGGCCAGAGCGCCGTGCTGCTTGATGGAGGAAGCGATCTCTCCGAAGATGTTCAGGTTTTCCGGGGTCAGCTTGATCTGCGGAGTATGGCTTCCGCCGTCGCAGATCGGAATTTCGCCCATATTGACGATCGCCGCCCCGCCTTTGGCTTTGTGCTCCAGATAACCGACATAGTAATCGGTCGGACGGCCGTTCACGACCTGGAAGAGCATGTTCGGCGCGGACATGATGCGGTTCCGTAAGGTCCTTCCGCGGACGGTCAGCGGTTTAAACAGGTTCGGATACTGACAGGACATAAATGCGACACCTCTTTTCTTATTGTTTCCCGGGCAGGACCCGGTTTCCCTCAGTGTGTAAGCCGGATCATTCCATTGCCGGAAACGGCTCTGTATCAGCTAGATTTTAACACAGACGAAGGCAGAATTACCATAAACAGAACGCATTCCGTTTATAAAAAAGTTTTTGCCATGCATACAGCCGGCGTTAAAAATAACCTGTATTTGAACATGGTATGATGACAGCGATTGAGGTATAATACCACAAAGAACTCCCGTTCCGATCCTGAAAGGACAGCAGAAAGGATTTTCCCGGTCATGGAAAAACATGATATTTACATTCCGCTTATGGAGCCGATCATGGCGCGCCCCCGGAGAGATTTCCCGATCACCCCGGGCGAAAACCTGATGAAGGCCTTCCGTCATGAAAAACCGGTGTGGATGCCGGTAATGGCCCACAGCACCCAGTGGATTTTCCCGGCTTCTTTTGAAGATATGCCTCCGGGAGGACCCCACGGATCACCTTATGATCCCAGCCTGCCGGCCAGCGAGCAGAAAACGGCCCGGGACTGGTTTGGTACCGGTTACAAATGCTCCGGCCCCGGCGAACCGCCCATGCCGATGGAAGGGATTTTTGAAGAAATCGACGAATGGCGGGAAAAGATGCATTTCCCGGATCTGGAGGCCATTGACTGGGCGAAAGACGCGGAAGGGTTTGTAAAAGATCCGGAGCTGGCGCTGTCCACCCGTCTCGGCGGCGGCATTTTCGAGCGCCTTCATATGTGCGAAGGCTTTGAACAGTGCCTGGTGGACGTGATTTCGGAGCCGGAAGAATGCAAGGCCTTTTTCGACCGGGTGGGGCAGTACAAAATTGACAGCTTCCGCCACATGAATGAAGTCTTCCATTTTGACTATATCGTCAGCCATGACGACTGGTCTACGGCCCGCGCCCAGTTCTTCTCTTTTGAAACCTTTGAAAAGACGCTGCTGGACTGCACCGTAAAGCTGGCGGAAAGCATTCATGACGCCGGCTGCCGGCTGATGTGCCACTGCTGCGGCAAGATGGAAGTCTGGGTTCCCTATTTCGTGAACGAGATCCACGCGGATGCCATCGAGATCCAGCCCATTAACGATATCCGGGGCATCCTGGACAAGTGGAGCGGGCAGATCACTCCGACCTTCACCACCGATCCCTACATCATGTACGATCCGGATATAACGGATGAAGAAATCCGTGCCTATGCCCGGTCCATCGTGGACAAGTATGGCGCGCATACCTGCGACGGCGCCGGTGTGGTCATCTACCAGCAGGGAAACATCCCCCGTACGTATTATGCGTTTGAGGATGAGATTTATCACTATAGTCTGGAGAAATACGCGAATCTGCGTTGACACAATGGCGACAGGGAACCGTCCCCCTGTCGCCGCTGTTGAATCAGAAACAGCGGCAGGGAACCGCCCCCCTGCCGTTTTGTTTTAAATCAGAAAGTTCCGATCTCCAGGGCCGCGAAGTATCCGCCGGCAACCGCTTCGCCGATCCGGGCGATCTGGGCGGCATCGCCGATGATGTCTACGAAGGGAGCCTTGTCGGCGATCCTGCAGAACAGATCGTTGTTGCTGCGCATGCCGACCGCGTAGAATACGGTATCGGCCTTCTGCAGCTGTTCTTCACCGTCCTTAACGTACAGGACGCCCTCATCGGTCACTTCTTTAACGGTT
>CADBNG010000232.1 GCA_902795985.1 uncultured Lachnospiraceae bacterium | reverse complement strand
GATTTGACCTGAAAACGAAGATTCGTCGATTCAGGTCAAAAGAAGATGGGAGAATTCCCGGGAAGATTTGACCTGAAAACGAAGATTTATCGATTCAGGTCAAAAGGTTATTGAAAAATCCTCGGGATGGTTTGACTTGAAAACGATAATTAATAGATTCAGGTCAAAAGCGGATTGAAAAACTCAGAGAAATCGCTTTGAACGTTTGCTTTCTATTTATTTGTTCTCTTCCAACGGACAATATGTGCCGGCTTGCCTTTGAGTAAAATAAACATTGCCAGCCGGACAGCAGGTACTCTGGCGGCGACACCCAAATGGGGCGGAGCAGGATTCCGAAAGGAACCGCCCCTCCGGAACATAGAGGGCGGAGCAGGGTTCCGAAAGGAACCGCCCCTTCGGAACACGGAGGGCGGAGCAGGATTCCGAAAGGAACCGTCCCCTTCGGAACAGGGCATCGCCGGAAATACAGACTGTAGACAAAGTGTAAATAAGGGTTTATTATAATTTATTATACTTTCCTAAGGACCTATCAATGAGAGGAGATTTACCAATGAACAGTGAGAGAGAGAGACTGGGCAGCCGGCTGGGCTTTATCATGCTCAGTGCGGGATGCGCAATCGGGTGCGGAAATGTCTGGAAGTTTCCGTGGATGACCGGCCAGTACGGCGGAGGCGGTTTCGTACTTATTTATGTAATCTGCCTGGTGGTTCTTGGCCTTCCGGCCATGGTCATGGAGTTTTCCATGGGAAGGGCCTCGCAGGCCAGCCCGGTAAAAATGTATTACAAGCTGGAGCAACCCGGGCAGAAGTGGCATATTCACGGCTATTTTGCGCTGCTTGGAAACATTGCCCTTATGGCATTCTATACGGTCGTTACCGGATGGATGATTTATTATTTCATTAAATTCCTGACCGGGGGCTCCGAAGGACTGAGCTTCGGCGGAATGATTACCAATCCGGGAATCAATGTTACGTTCCTGGCGATCGCTGTCGCCATCGGGTTTTTCGTCCTGAGCTTTAACCTTCAGGGCGGTCTGGAACGCGTCACCAAGTATATGATGATCCTGCTCCTTGTGATCATGATCGTCCTGGCGGTGCACAGTGGCCTGCTTACCGGGGCAAAGGAAGGCCTGACTTTTTATCTGGTTCCCGATTTCTCAAAAATTAATGGGAAGGTTATTGTCGGCGCGATGAACCAGGCTTTCTTTACCCTGAGCCTCGGAATCGGATCCATGGCGATTTTCGGCAGTTATATCGGCAAGGACCGCTCCTTAATGGGTGAATCGGTCAATATCATTATTCTGGACACCTTCGTGGCCATTATGGCCGGATTTATCATTTTCCCGGCCTGCTTCACCTATAATATCGAAGTGAATGCCGGACCGTCGCTGCTGTTCGATACCATGGCTACGGTTTTCAACAACATGGCCGGCGGAAGACTCTGGGGCACCCTGTTCTTCCTGTTCATGGTCTTTGCGGCATTCTCGACGGAGCTTGCCGTATTCGAAAACATTCTGGCCATGATCCGCGAACTCACCGGATGGAGCCGGAAAAAGGGCAGCCTGATCTGCGGTATCGGGATTTTCCTGATTGCCCTTACGACAGCCCTCGGCTACAGCGTGCTGCATTTCCAGCCTTTTGCGGACGGATCCGCCTGGCTGGATTTCTGGGATTTCATCGTCAGCACCAACCTGCTTCCGCTCGGCGCCCTGATCTTTGCGCTGTTCTGCTGCTATAAAAACGGCTGGGGCTGGGATGCTTTTGTCGCGGAGGCCAATTCCGGAAAAGGTCTGAAAGTGAAAAACTGGATGAAACCGATCTTCAAATACGTTGTTCCGATCTGTGTGCTGGCCCTTTACATTTACGGTCTGGCTACATTCGGCTGGAAATAAGCATTTCCAAAATTACAGGTAAAGAAGGGACACCCGCCTGGCTTCACAGCGCGGGTGTCTCTTTCTCTTCGGATGGTCAGGACCGGAGCCGGATCAAGGGGTCCGGATCAAGGGGGCTGACCCCTTGATCCACGGTTCTCTGTCGCTGTTGTTTTTCGGGTGGTTGCGACCGGAGCCGGAACGTTTATTAAGAATCTTTCAGCATTACGACATCCGTAACCTTGCAGGAAGAATTCGTCGTGACGGTAAGGACGATGTTCCGCTTTTTGTTCTTATAAGTATCAATCAGGCTTCCGTCTTTCTGGTACACGGTGGCGTCCAGAGAATAGCCGTTCCGGAACAGCAGATCGACGGCATCGCACAGGTTCATGCCGCAGTATACTCCGTGGATTTTATACTGAGCATTGTTTCCGTGAATCTGGATATTATACACTTCTTCAGCGCCGTTGCAGACGATCGTTGCTTCCCGGTAATTATCTTTAGTCGTTCCTCCGAATTCGATAACCGTTGTAAAGCAGCGCCCGTTCCGGGATGTTGCTTCCGGAAAAGCAGTGATTGTATTACTCAGGCTTTTGCCGAAATAATCCGCGAGATCTTTTGTATCGCTGCAGGCGAATACGGAACCGGCGGAGAGAGTCAGAAGAGCGGCAAGGGTCAGAACAGCGGCGATTATACGAAACTTCTTTTTCATTATGGCTTCCTCCAATAAGGCTGATGGAATGTGTTTCCTTTGATGGCTTCATCATAAACGATGGGGTCTGCAGATTTGTTTCAGCGCTTTTCGAGGTGAAATGGAGAGTGCGGGAGAGAAAAAATTCCGGAATTCTGGTCCGGAGCTCTTCCGGCCCGAATAGTACAAAAGACGGTCAGCCTGTAAAGCGGAAGTATCGCCTTCATCCGGTCCGGAACACCCTTGTCCGGGGACCCGGCCGTGATGTGTTACTTGATATTGCCGCACTGATGCGGTAAAATACAGTCACGGTTTCCTGCGTCATGACAGACAGCTGCTGTGTAACGCCGGGAGATTGTTTTCAATGAAGGAGGAGCATATATTATGTATATGACAGGATTACCCATTTCACGTGTATCTCTGGTCCTGCTGGCAATCAGCGTTATTGCGGCGATTGTTCTGACCATCCTGATTGCGGTGCTGGTTCTGCCCGAAAAAAGACGCCCGGAGCTGAGTCCGTTTTTCCAGAAACTGCATGACCTGATCCAGTTCCGCCATTTATGGGTGGAAACCATTCTGAAGGTCCTTTACATCTTTACGACACTGCTGATTTGTCTGTTTGGCTTTTCACTGCTTTTCGGATATACATTCCTTGTCGGCGTTTTTGTGATACTGATCGGCATTTTTGTCACCCGTCTTATGTATGAGCTGATTCTGGTGACGCTGCTGATTCTGAAGAATACCCGCCAGATCAATGAGAAGCTGGGCAAATCCCCGAAAGCACCGCTGATGGGGCTGGATCCGGAAGCGCCGGAGCAGAAGTATGAAGATGCCCCGCTGGAGAACGAGCCGGAGATCGCCCCGGACTATCGTTTCTGCGCCCATTGCGGAACCCGTTATGACGCAAACAAAGGCGGATGCCCGAACGGGTGTAAATGATCCGTTATCGAAATAACCGGAGGTAATGGCGGCCGCTCCATCCCGGGCGCTGCGCCATATAACCCATGGACGAATCGAACCTCTGCAGACAGAAGTAGGCAGAGGTTCGTTTGCAGAAAAGGCCTCCTGCGGCCGCAGATAAACAACAGGAGAAAGCATGAGTGATATTTTATGGAAGGAAGCCGAGCTGGCACACCTTCAGGAACTCTGGAATGTCCGGCCAAAAATGCCGGCCCACCATCATACCCGTGAAAAATGGAACGAACGTGCCCACAAGTGGGAACAGGAGCTGCGGGAAAACCAGGCAAGAGAAGAAAGAAGCCGCCGCAGGGTCGAAGCGACAGCCCGTTATCTGATCCGCCGGGGCGTTCTGACGGAGGATACGGCCGTCATCGATATCGGCTGCGGACCGGGACGTTTTGTCGCGGAATTCGCGAAAACGGCGAAACAGTCGGACGGTCTGGATATTTCGGATCAGATGACCGGATACGGCTGGGCCTTCTGCCGGGAAGCCGGGCTGGATAATGTTTCCTTTTACGATCTGGATTTTAAAACGATGGATCCTGCCGAACAGGGTATGGAGGAGAAATACGACCTGGTGTTTTCCTCTATTACCCCGGCAGTGGGAAACAAAGCCGGGTATGAAAAAGCGATGGCCATGTCAAAAGGATGGTTCTTCAACGCGAACTTCGTAACAATCCGCGATACCCTGCAGACCGCGCTGGAAGAGAAACTGGGATTTGTTCCCGCCCGTTCCCGGGACGGAGCCGGCTTTTACTGCATGATGAATGAACTCCTCCTGAAAGGATACTATCCGGAACTGACGTACTACAGCGAGCAGGATGTGGATTATTATGATATCGAATCCGCGTACAGAGAATACTCAAACTGGTTCTTCCGGGAGGGCCCGGACGGGCAGCAGGAACGGGCCATGAAAGAAGCGCTGGCTTCGCTCGCTGATGAGAACGGACGCATCCGGGCCGAAAAAGAGTGGGTTTACGCATGGCTTCTTGTGGACAAACAGAACCGGAATGTTCATGAAAACAACACATAATTCGTGTAAACTGGAAATAATCTGAGATAAACCTCCGTCAGTGTCTGAAAAACGGAGAGACTTCAATTAAGGACACAGGTGCGAAAATGGAAAGCAGAAAGATACTGGTTGTTGACGATGAAGCAAGAATGAGAAAACTGGTAAAGGATTTCCTGACCATGCACGGCTATACCGTGGTCGAAGCGGGTGACGGCGAAGAAGCCATCGATGTTTTTTTCGCCGACAAGGATATCGATCTGGTGATCCTGGATGTCATGATGCCCCGGCTTGACGGCTGGGAAGTGACGAAAGAGATCCGGCGTACGTCCGACGTTCCGATTATCATGCTTACGGCCAAGGATTCGGAGCGGGATGAGCTACAGGGGTTCGATCTCGGGGTGGATGAATACATTTCCAAGCCGTTCAGTCCCAAAATCCTGGTTGCCAGGGTGGAAGCGGTCCTGCGCCGCAGTACGGCGGCGGAAGAGGAAGTGATTGAAGCGAACGGCATCCTGATCGACAAGCCGGCCCATACGGTGAGCATTGACGGACAGATGATCGATCTCAGCTTCAAGGAGTTCGAGCTTCTGACCTATTTTGTGGAGAATAAGGGCCTGGCCCTTTCCCGGGAAAACATCCTGAACCATGTCTGGAATTACGATTATTACGGGGATGCCCGTACGATTGATACGCACGTCAAGAAGCTGCGTTCCAAAATGGGGGCAAAAGGTGATCTGATCAAAACCGTATGGGGCGTGGGCTATAAATTCGAGGCCTGAAGATGAGAACCTCTATCCGTAAAAAGATCAATATCATTTTCATTATCATTGTCGCGGCAGCAATGCTGATCAT
>CADBNG010000231.1 GCA_902795985.1 uncultured Lachnospiraceae bacterium | reverse complement strand
GTCTTCTTTGTCGCCCGACGCGTAGCTGTTCCCGGTGTCCCCCTCTTCTCCCTCGAGGGTTTCATTGAGTCCCGCAACCAATACGACGACATCACTCCGGTCGGCCACGATCATGGCCTCCGAGAGACGGTCGCCTGCTTCGGCGAGCTTCTCGATCCGGTCGTCCCGTATGTCTGATCCGTCGGAGTAGAGGACTCGCGCGTCATTTCCAACATAATGAAGGATCCCGTCGAGCGGCGTGATATATTCGGTCGCCGTGCCGTGGTAATTACCGACCAGGGCAGCCCGGCTGTTGGCATTCGGGCCTATGACGCCGATCGTCTTTACTTTACTCTTGTCAAGCGGAAGGATACCGTTATTCTTCAAAAGTACGATGCTTTCCCGGGCAGCCCGGTCCGCGACGGCCAGGTGCTCAGGGCACTCCACGACCGTGTACGGTATGTCGTCGTACTCAGTTTCATCAAAAAGTCCGAGCAGGAACCTTGTCGTATAGAGACGTACGCAGGCCTCGGTCAGTCGTTCCTCCGTTACCAGCCCGGCGTTGTACGCGTCGAGAAGATGAAGGAAGGTCGAGCCGCAGTTGAGGTCGCAGCCGGCATTCATTGCCATCGCAGCGGATTCCTCGGGCGTATTCGTCACCTTGTGATTGAGGTGGAAGTCCTGGATCGCCCAGCAGTCGGACACCACATGGCCTTTAAAACCCCACTCGGTCCTTAACGGATCTGTCAGGAGGCTCATGCCGCAGGCAGGTTCCCCGTTGACGCGGTTATAAGCGCCCATCACTGCCTCCACGTCCGCATTTTCCACAAGACGCTCAAAAGCCGGCAGATAGGTCTCATAAAGATCCTTTTTTGAAGCGACGGCGTCAAAGCTGTGACGGATCGCCTCCGGCCCGGAGTGTACGGCGAAATGCTTGGCACATGCAGCGGCCTTCATGTATTCGCCGTCCCCCTGGAGTCCTTTGACAAATGTCTCTCCCAGCGTACCGGTCAGGTACGGATCCTCGCCGTAGGTTTCCTGGCCGCGCCCCCAGTGGGGATCCCGGAAAATGTTGATGTTCGGGGACCAGAAGGTGAGTCCCTTGTAAATGTCCCTGTCGCCGTATTCGGAGTAGGCGTTATATTTCGCCCGCCCCTCCTCGGCGATTACCTCTGCGATCTCTTTTACGAGCTCCTCGTCAAAGGAAGCCGCAATCCCGATCGCCTGGGGGAAGCTTGTCGCCTGTCCGGCACGGGCCACCCCATGGAGCGCTTCATTCCACCAGTTATAGGCGGGTATACCAAGGCGCTCGATCGCCGGCGCATCATACCGGAGCTGCGAGATTCTCTCCTCGATCGTCATTTTCGAGACCAGTTCTTCTGCCCTTTCTCTTGCTTCCCTGCGGTCCATAAGGCTCCTCTCCTTCTCCATAAGCCCGGTTGACAGCGGCATTTTCCAACAGGAACCCACACCCGGCGAAAATGGCTTTCGCCGGATGCAATTATTCATTATTCTGTTTAATCCAGGTAATTGGTCCTTTGGCTTTTCCTGTTTTTTCAGGCAATCAGCCCTTGACAGCGCCCTGTGTAAGGCCGTCTACGATCTGGTTGCTGAACAGGCAGTAGACAACGATCGTCGGTACGATCGCGATCATGATTGCCGGGAACATCTTGTCGTAGTTTGTCTGATAAGGTGTGACGAATTTCGTCAGGGCTACCGGAAGTGTCTTCTTGTTTCCGTCGGAAATGAAAACCAGCGCGAGGAGGAGTTCGTTCCAGTTTGCGATAAATGTCATAAGACCGGTGACGAAGAGACCTGTACGCGACAGCGGAAGCGCGATGGAGAAAAAGATCTTGTAGATTGAACACCCGTCGATACAGGCCGATTCCAGAAGTTCATTGGGGATGCTTCGGAAGAAGCCGGTCATTATGTAAACCGAGGTCGGCAGCGAGAACGTCAGATATGGCAGTATCAGTCCCCACAGGTTGTTGTTGAGGCCCATATTGGCGAACCGAACAAAGAGCGGAATCAGCACGCAGTGGACCGGAATCATCATGCCGATCAGGATGTAGATCATGGCCGCACCCGAGAGTTTCCACTTCATACGGCCGATGGCGAACGCAGCCATGGAGCCGAGAAGCATGGTGAGGAGCAGCGTGATCACGCAGACAAACAGAGAGTTCAGCATGGCGATACCCAGCTTGCCCGCTTCCCACGCGACCTTGTAGTTTCCCCACTGGAAGGCCGCCGGCCAGCCGAAAGGATTCTTGTAGATCTCGGGGCGTGTCTTGAGCGACGTGATGGCGATCCAGGCCACGGGGGCCAGATACAGAACCGTCATAAATATAAGGAAGACATAGATGACGACGGTGGATGCTTTAATTTTCTTTTTATTCTGAGTCATTTTTTCCACCCCCTTACATCTCGTAGTTTTCTGTCTTAAAAATCCTGTTGATGATCGCTGTAGCCAGCAGGCACAGGACGACCAGAACGACGCCGATCGCGCTGGCGTAACCGTAATGGTTTCCGCC
This sequence comes from uncultured Lachnospiraceae bacterium, assembly GCA_902795985.1. The sequence continues at coordinate 1,446 of CADBNG010000231.1, read as the reverse complement.
CTTGCTGGAGAAGCCCGACCTGTACAGGTAGGTGGCGAGAACGTCCATCTTCAGATTCTCGGTCTTGTCTCCGAGCATTGAATAGATCAGGTCGAAGAATTTTAGCGAGCCGATCGCGTTAAGGCTCATGGCGGTTCCCACCATCGGCTTGATCAGCGGAAGCGTGATATAACGGAATGCCTTGACTTTTGTGGCGCCGTCGATGTAGGACGCCTCATAAAGAGCCTTGCTGATGCCGGAAATCTGCGCCATGTAGAGCATCATCGACTGGCCAACGTACTGCCACAGGGCGACAAACGCGATTACCCACATGGGGAGCGTAATGAATCCGGATGTTTCATACAGCCAGCCGGGTCCCTTGATCCCGAAATTTGCCAGAAGGTTGTTGATACCGACCTTCGCGTGGAACAGGAATGCCCACAGAAGACCAAGGGCTGCGGACGAAAGGACGCAGGGCATGTAGATGACATTTTTAAAGAAGTTTCTTCCCTTGTTGATATTTGTCAGGACTCCTGCCAGAATAAGGCCCATGATCAGCTGGGAAATGCAGGAAAATACCAGGAAGAACAGTGAATTCTTAAGGGCGATCCTCATCGTCGGGTCCTTAAGCATTTTCTGGAAATTCCCGAGCCCGATGAAGCTGTAGCTGCGGGTCGCTTTGTCGTATGAACAGAGCGCGTAGTAGAAGGACGTGCCGATCGGAACAAACAGCACCGCTGTAAACAAAATCAGCGCCGGTGCGACAAAGATGAAAATGGCAGTTTTATTCTTGAGCAGCTTATCCATAAAACAGATCCTCTCCTATGAATCAGGAGCCGTTAAACCCTACTCTGTGCCGGATGCACAATTCCTTAACGGTTCCTTTCCTGTATTTCTGTAAAAAACTGCGGGACTGTCGTTTTGAGACAGCCCCGCAGGTATTCAGTGGCAATGCTTATCTGTAGCCGTTCTCCGCATACCAGTCTTCAACTGCCTGGAAAGCTTCTTCCGGAGTCTTCTCCTGCTGGAAGATCGCTACCATCTGGTTGTCGAAGAAGGAACCTGCATCGGAGGAAACCAGAGACTCATTGTAGAATCCGAAGGTGCCGGTTGCATTTTCGAAGATTTCCATAACGTCTGCCAGCTGTGCCGGAGCAACGCTTGCATCGTACTCAACCTTGGTGACCGGGATCTTGCCGCCGACTTCAGCGGTGTACTTCTGAGCTTCATCATCGGTGAAGTACTTCATAAGGGCGATGGCTGCTTCCGGATGCTCCGTAGCGCTGCTCATGGCAAGAGAGTCAGACTTCGCGATAACTCTGTTCGGGTCATTTCCGCCTTCGATTGCCGGGAACTGGAATACGCCGCAGATATCTTCGAAATCCGGATTTGCGCCGTTGATCTGGCCGATCGCCCAGGAACCCTGGATCAGGATCGCCGCATCGCCCATTGCAAACGCCATTGTCG
>CADBNG010000230.1 GCA_902795985.1 uncultured Lachnospiraceae bacterium | reverse complement strand
GTCCCGTCTGATATCGTGATGATTGAACATGATCTTCCTCCTACTCTTTTACTATTATACAACTTAGTTCACCCGCCATTCTAATGCTCTTTCAAAAGTGTCTCTTCAAATGCCTGGAATGCCGTTCATTATTGCATTATTGCCAAATATCTTTGCAACACTTTGATCATTGCGTCGCGGGCAGAGACCCGGCAGAAGACGTTGAAGGCGTCATAGTACCGATCTGCGAACCTGACGCAGCGATGGAAACGGTCCTTCCCGGAAGCGGACGAATCCTGAAAAAGCACTTGAAAAGTACCCGGATCACGGCTTATTGTTAACATACATTTTGGAGGACACGGAGCAGCAGAACCATGACGGTTCCGGTTTAATTGCATTCTTTTTGAAGATCATTCGTTGCCTGCTCTTTTCATGATGATCCGGCATTGATTCATGGAGGAGATCCAGATGACCGTCCTGACCAGAAAACAGGCGAAACTATTCATTCTGTCGAAACAGGGTCTGCTTGGCAGCAACCGTTTTTCCGGTAAAGACGGTGCTTATGCCTATGTGCGGCAGGTAGGCTGTATCCAGTACGATCCGGTGGATGTGTGCGGTAAAAACGCGGAGCTTACTCTGCAATCCCGCGTAAAGGGGTTCCGGAAGTCCATGCTGGATGACCTTTTGTACAGGGACCGGCTTCTGGTGGATTACCCGGATAAGGAACTCTCAATCTGGCCCGCTGAAGACTGGCCGTATTTTTCCCAATACCGGGAACGAAGCCCCGGCTCGGTTCCGGCTTCCCCGGACTTGCCGAACTGGAGCAGGAAGCACTGTCCTATATTCGCGAAAACGGTCCGGTTTCCAGCGACACGCTGCCGATCAGCGGCGAGATCTTCTGGCATTCCTCCATGCATTGGAGCGGCAACTGGCATAAAAAATCAAAAGCTTCCCGTTCCGTCCTGGAACAGCTGTACACAGACGGTATCCTTGTCATCCACCACAAAAACGGCTCACGGAAGTTCTATGATCTGGCTGAACGCCATCTGAAACCGGCGCTGCTGACAGAAGATAATCCATGCACGGACGACGACGATCTCCTCTGCTGGCGTGTTCTCCGGAGGATCGGAGCGGTCGGACTGCTCTGGGACAAAAACTCCCCTGCCTTCCTGGGCATCGACCTGAAAGCAGGCCGGCGCGCGTCCGTGTTTTCCGCTCTGGAATCCCGTGGCGCGATACTGCCCGCACAGGTTGAGGGCATCAAAGCAACCTTCTATTATCCTGCGGAGGACGATCCTCTGATGCAGGCTGTTCTTGCCGGGACGCTTGATAAAAAAGCGCGCATGGAATTCCTTGCGCCGCTCGATCCGCTGTTTTGGGATAAAACTCTGGTAACCGCGCTCTGGGATTTCCGTTATTCATGGGAAATCTACACGCCCGCCTCCAAGCGGAAATACGGCTATTATACCCTTCCTATCCTCTGGGGAGATGCATTTATCGGGCGGATCGAGACAGTGGCCGATCGTAAAAGCAACACACTCCGAGTCAAAAACGTATGGCTTGAAGCAGGCGTCCGGCAGACCGGGAAACTGCAGGTCACACTAGAACGGACGCTTTCCCGTTTTGCACGTTTCAACGATTGCTCGAAAGTGGAGTTTTGAGCGCAAACACTTCAGGTTTCAAAAGACGATGCACGGAAACAAAGAAGAATAATTACTGTCCGCTCTTTCCGTAGTTGGATAGTACCCGGGCGGAAGGGTCGTCCACGACGCATCCCGGCCAAGTCCTGTCGGGTATCCAGTAGTCCGGGATCATCCGCGCCCGACAGGGATAGAACCATTCAAACAGTTCCCGATACAAAAGGCTCTCCCTGATGATTGGGGGGCGGCAGTCATATCTGGCTGCACGCTCTCTGAATTCCTCACCGCTGTAGGTCCTCTCCGCCAGGACTTTCAGGTCGTTGACCAAGGAATGACCCACGGCGTCGGAAAATGCAGCTTTGCTCATCAAAAACACCCATATGGGATATTTTTCTGTCGGCTGATCTATATATAATATTTCTCGTCATCAACAGGACAATTTTATTCAAGGAGGGCGCCATGGAAAAACAACAGCCAAACGTGAAAGAAAAGCCGAAAAAAGAGCGCATGTACAGTTCTCTGGGCGAACGCATCAAGACCGAGTGGATCATCTATCTGCTGGCCTTCGTTTTCATCCTGATCGCGGACAGCATTGGACAGGTCCGGTTCCCGGTATGGAAAGGAACCTTCATTATTTTCCCGATCTTCTTCTCTCTGGCACTCGGTCTCCTGACCGGCCCTAACGTTCTGAAGATCCTTGACAACAAGAAGGTTAAAGCTGCGGGCAGTCTGGTAGGAATCGCCATCCTCCCCTTCATTGCGAAACTGGGCATTAACGCCGGCGCCCAGATCGAAACGGTCCTGAAGGTCGGCCCGGCCATCCTGCTTCAGGAGTTTGGCAACCTCGGAACG
>CADBNG010000229.1 GCA_902795985.1 uncultured Lachnospiraceae bacterium | reverse complement strand
TTTTTTAGCCATATTGATGGCATTTACTGCCGTGCAGGGCTTCAGTGCCTTTCCCAAAAGGAGGACTTTTCAGTATGATGACGCGTAAGGACAATATGCTGGCGATCTACAATCATCAGTCCCACGATCATATCGGGAGCATCTGGGATATGGTCCAGGTCGGCGGAGACGCCGAAGCTTTTGAAAACGGTCCTGCGGAAGGTGACGGCGGCCCGGACGGATTCGGCCTGGTCTGGAGACGTACGGCATCCGGTTTCGGCGGCGGAACACCGGCCCCGAACCAGAATCTTATACCTGATATCTGTGACTGGAAAGACGTCGTTCATTTTCCGGATGTTGCAAATTATGACTGGGAGGGTCAGGCAAAGGCCCAGATGACCGGCATCGACCGCAACGAAAAAGTCATCGACTACTGCTGCTGGAACGGGCCGTTCCTGCGTCTGGTCGATATGATGGGCATGGTCGAAGGACTTATGGCATTTGTAAGCGATCCCGAAGCCTGCGAAGAGTTTCTGAATGCCTATACAGATTACCGCATCAGCACCCTTCCCTACATAATTAAATACTTTGATCCGGATGTCATTACTCTTTTTGACGATTTTGCGCACGAGAGAGGACTGTTCATTTCTCCGAATACATATAATGAACTCATCGCTCCGCAGCATAAACGCTGGACGGAAGCGGTTCGCTCTTACGGCATAATCCCGGACATGCATGTCTGCGGCAAACCGGAAGCGATCGTACCCGGCTTTATTGATGAGGGCTTCGAGGCCTGGCAGATCGTACAGCCGGAAAATGATATCGTCAGCATTCAGAAAGAGACCGCTGACAAACTGGCTCTTATCGGGTGCTGGGATCTTCAGGCAAAATGGATCAAGCCCGGCGTAAACCCTACAGAGGAGGAACTGCGAGCCAGAATCCGCGGGACGATCGATAAGTACGGCCCCGGCGGAAATGTTGCGATCTGCTGTATGATCATGAACCCGCAGGTGGATCCGGCCGAGTCCATAGCCATCATGCAGGATGAAGTCGTAAAATATGGAACCGGCTATTACTGCTGACAGATCTGCTTGAAAAACAAACCGGAGGTAGGTATGAAGATACTTTTGACAGGCGGGTTTTTAGGCTCGGGAAAAACGAGTTTTATACTTCAGCTGGCGCATTATATGGTTGAGAAGATGGGGATCGAAAAAATCGCGGTTCTCGAAAACGAAATCGGCGAGCTGAGCATTGACGATAAACTGATAAAAGGTTCGGGCTTCCAGGTGAGAAGCCTGTTCTCCGGCTGCGTCTGCTGCAGTATGGCCGGAGAACTGCCCGCGGCAGTCTACCGGATTGAAAAAGAGGTCGATCCGGAATGGCTGCTCATGGAGGCCACCGGTCTGGCGTTTCCGGATTCCATCCGGGGTAATCTTGAGTTCAGTCTCGGCATTACCTGCAGGATCTGCTGCCTTGCGGACGCGAAGCGCTGGGACCGCCTCATTCGGGCCGTGAATGAACTGATGACCGGACAGATCGCCTCGGCGGATGTCGTTCTGATCAATAAAGTCGATCTTGTGGATGAAGAAACTTTAAAAAGAGTGGAAGAATCCGTCAGGAGTATAAACGGGAAGGCGTATGTTTCGCCGATGTGCGCCGGGAACGAGATTCCGGAAGGCATTTTTGAAAAAGTGCTTCAGGAGGAATGAAATGACCGAAGAAAAAGATCTTTTCAAAGAGGATGATCATCACGGACCGGAGCACGGTCATGAAGATCATGCGGATGGCCGCGCCCATGGGCACCATGAGCACGAGCATCATGACCATGCGCACCATGATCACCTTGACCATGATCACCATAATCACGAACATCACGATCACGAGCACCGCGAAAAGGTGCACATATCGCATCATGAAGGCGCTGTTATAGGCGCGATGCAGGGCACGGTCTCTGCCGCCGGTTACGACGAGGCTGAAAAGCTCCTGGCCGGACAGATGAAAGAAGCCGGCCGCCGGGTGACGGAGGCCGGAGGAATAATCGGCCACATCAAGTTTATCATCACAGAAGCCGGCCGCTGCGGGCAGATCTCGGTAACGGATATTGATGAAAACATAAAACATTTTGCAGGAGGAAGCTGCCGGGCGGAAGGCGTGGCGATCGTTTTAGGCATCGATGACGCCGGGCTGACTGAGATTCTGACGGACACCGTCGGAAAGATACTGGAGCAGGAATAAGCCGCTTCATGCCCCGAAAACAGGAAAAATGAAATCGCGCGTGAGATGTTCGCCGCAGCCGGCTTTGCAGACATTCTGACTATCGAACAATAAAGGGTTGAAAGGAAAGCGGATATGAAACTGAAGAAGATAAACGCAGCCCTGGGGCTTCTGTCAATTGCCGCCTTGCTGCTTCACCTTGGCTACACGGTCTTTGCGTACATCACGTTTTATTACAATCCGACGCTCAAGCTGGCGACAGCCATTCCTTTCATGGTACTGGCGTGTCTGCACGCCGTTTGCGGCATGCTGACGGTATTCCTTCAGGCGGATGGAATGCGCCTTGATCTTTATCCAAAGCAGAACCGGGCAACCATCCTGCAGCGCGTCTCTGCTGCGTTGATGCTCCCCCTGCTGATATTGCACATCAATACCTTTAATTTGCTTCGATCCAGCGCCGAGGCAGGACAGTGGCTCTGGTTTGGCGTGCTGATGTTCAGCCAGCCGCTGTTCTACGGGACGGTGCTGACCCACGTGGCGGTGTCTGTGACGCGCGGCCTGATCACGCTGGGGCTGCTGACTTCCGTCGACAAACAGAAACGCATCGACAGAGTCATTTATATCATCTGCGCGGCAGCGTTCGTGGTGGCAACAGTTGCGGTACTGAAGACGGAGCTTGCCATGTTCCTGTTTGGAGGAGGGGCGAAATGAAGCATGCATTGATTATTGGAAGCGGGATCTCAGGCATGGCCTGCGCGGTGCGGTGCGCGTCGCGGGGCGTTCATGTGACTCTGGTATCTCCGTTTCCGTCGGAACGGTCCCAGTCTGTAATGGCTGCGGGCGGCATCAATGCTGTGGTGACCGGAGACGAAACGGGCGATTCCGTGACAAGCCATATCGAGGATACTCTCAAGGGCGGCTGCGGACTGGGCGGCGAGAAGGCCGTAGAAGGCCTGTGTGAACACGGCGGGGAGATCCTGCGATGGCTGGAAAGCATTGGCACAGTGTTTTCTGTGGATGACAAAGGACACCCGCTGCACCGGGCGTTCGGCGGTCAGTCTCATAAGCGGACATATTATTGCGGCGCGTCGACAGGCAAGCAAATTGTATCTGCGCTGGTTATGGAGACGCGGCGGTTCGAAGCAGCGGGGCTGATCCGGCGCCGGCTGCGGTGCTGTTTTCACTCGGCACTGATCCGGGATGGCGTCTGTTATGGCGCAGTGCTGTTCGACGAAGCACGCGGAGGACTGGAAGCAGCCTATGCGGACGCGGTGGTCATGGCTGCCGGCGGACAGAACGCCCTTTTTGGCAAAACGACAGGCTCTACGCAGTGCGATGGATACGCGGCGGGGAAGCTGTTTATGCAAGGCGCTGAGCTCAAAAACCTGGAATTTATTCAATATCATCCCACTACGCTGGAAACCCCGCAGAAGCGTATGCTGATTTCCGAAGCGGCGCGCGGCGAGGGCGGCAGACTGTTTTACAGACAGGATGGCCGGAACGTGTATTTTATGGAGGAGAAATACGGTCCGGGCGGAAATCTGATGACACGCGATGTCATATCGAGGGAAATCGACGCCCTGGGCGGGAAGGCCTGGTTGGATATATCGTTCCTGGACAAATCAGTCATTAATGAGCGGCTGTCGGAAGTGCGGGATCTCTGCGCGAAGTATGCCGGGATCGACGTGACCCGGGAGCCGATCCCTGTTCAGCCGTCGGTGCATTTCTTCATGGGCGGCCTGGCGGTGCATTTAAATCATGAAACGAACATACGCGGCCTTTTTGCAGTTGGCGAATGCGCGTCCATCTATCACGGGGCGAACCGGTTGGGCGGTAACTCTCTGCTGGCTGCAATCTACAGCGGAAACGTTGCGGCGGATGAGATCGCGGACAGAAACGGTGACATGTTCCACCCGGACTTTACCGATGCTTTGGAGCGCGAGAAAAAGCTGCTTGACCGGAACATGGATACGCAGAGTCCTTTTCCTGTCATGTACATACGGGACATGCTCGCGGAAACGATGCAAAAGCAGTTGGGAATCGTCCGCAGTGAGGAGAACCTTAAGCAGGGGCTTACGGATATCGATTATTATCTTTCAATCGCCGAGCGCATCCGCTACGATTCCAGTGTCATGCCCTATTTCAATTACAGCCTGATGGCGATCCTGACACTCGCCCGGGCGACGGTAACCTGCGCGCTGGAGCGCCGGGAAAGCCGGGGCGCGCACTGGAGAAACGATTTCCCGGAAACAGACGAGGCGTGCCGGTTCGCGACAATTATCTCCTATGACGGCGGGAATTACAGCGTGCGGCTGGATAAGGAGCGTGTCTATGAAAGTTAGAGTGTTACGGCAGCAGACGCCCGTCAGTACCCCTTATTGGGAGGCTTTCGAGTACGATGGCCCGGAGGACAATTCCGTGGCCGGGGTGCTGGATTATGTTAACTATCACGACGACATCGTAAATGACGAGGGTAAAAAGACGACGCGCATCGGCTGGGAATGCTCCTGCATGCAGGGTATCTGCGGCGCGTGCGCCATGGTGATCAACGGCAGACCCGCGCTCGCCTGCGAGACATTCGTGCGGGATCTGAAGGGAAAGGACATAGAGATTCGTCCGTTAAGGAAATTCCCGGTCATCCACGATCTGGTAGTGGACAGATCCTCCATTCACGAGAATCTGAAACAGGCCAACATGTGCATAGGGGAATACCAGCCCGCGGCAGACGGCGACCATGCCCATCAATACTCTGTGGCCAAATGTTTGAAATGCGGGCTCTGCCTTGAAGTCTGCCCAAACTACGTGAACGGTCATACTTTCTTTGGCGCGGCTTTCGCCAACGACTGCTATCTCGTGGCTTCGAGGAACCGCGCCGAGACCGCCAGAATCCGGAAGATCTATGCGGAGCACTTCGGAAAGACCTGTTCCAAATCGCTGTCCTGCATGGAAGTCTGCCCCATGAAGATATCGACCCTTGCTTCCATGGCAAAACTGAACAGGAACAGCTGGCAAAAATAAAACGCTGATTAAGGCTGAAACCGGTTCCGTATAATACGTCCGGACCTGAAAAGACTGATACGCGGCGGCATATCAGTCTTTTCTTTTTATATTCTGACGGCTTATCAGACGCTCAGCCTGTCGTATCTGGCAAAGAACGGGGCCAGCCTGTCCATTATGATCTGCACTCCGCCTTTTTCCTTTGCTTCGATATTCATGGGAAGCACAGGGTCATGCAGCGACATACGCAAGAGGAACCAGCCTTTGACTTCCTCGTCGTCAAAGGAAACACGGATCCCTTCGTAATTCGGCGTTACGATGCGGAACCTTTCATCGGCTTCCGCGAAAGCCTTCATGTCTTCAAGCACCTGCGCGGCGTAGTCCTTAAAATCTTCGCCCGATATCTTAAAGCGTATTTCCGCGTCATCGGCCGGATAGGAAAGGCCGGCGATAAGCGAACGGATGTCTCTGCCTTCCTTGCGCAGTCTGGCCATCTCAATAAGGATCTTTATGCTGATATAGGCGCCGTCGTCGGAAAAGTAATTCTCTTTGAATGCGCCGTGGCCGGATGTTTCGATCGCCAGCTGGCATTCTTCTCCTTTTTCGTTGCATTCAATACCCTTGTTGATGACGTTTTTATATCCGCGCTTAAACCGAAGATGCTTTATGCCTATGCCGGCAAGGAACTCGGCCAGTTCGTCCGAAGTGACCGAATCCGTTACAACAGTCGATCCCGGATATTGTCTGGAGATTATCGCGGAAAGCAGGGCGATCAGAGTGTTTCTGTTCACTTCTGTTCCGTCGGAAAAGACGACTGCCCCGCGGTCTCCGTCGCAGTCGAAAATAACTCCGAGATCCGCGCCCGCATCAAGAGTCGCCGCGCGTACGGCTTCCATGGCGGTCTTGTTCTCCGGATTCGGCACGTGATTCGGGAAAGTCCCGTCCGGATCCAGAAATACGCTTCCCGAGATATCCGCGCCGAGCGGTTCCAGTATCCTGCCGGCAAAGAATCCGGCCGCGCCGTTGCCTGCGTCCACGATCACATGCAGTCCCGCAAGGGGGTGATCATAATCGTCTGCGTTTACCTCTTTTCTGATCAGATCCGTCATGTGGGAACAGTAAACGCTGATAAGGTCGAATTTTTCAGCCTCAGTATTTTCCGGGATATCACATACCGGGAAACCCTCCGCATCTGTTCTGCCGTCTTTTTCGGCAAGCGCTGCGGCTTCTGCCAGAACAGCGGACATCTGGGGCTTTTCAAGACCGCCTTCTTTTGTAAAGAACTTCAGACCGTTGCGGTTGAACGGCAGGTGGCTGGCCGTGATCATCACAGCACCGTCAAAATTGCTCTCCGGCAGAACTGTGGACTGGAACATCGCCGGTGTTGAGACCAGACCGCAGTCATAGGCCTTTGTTCCGGCAAATCCCGACATACATGCCTCAAGGAAAGCCGGTCCGGTGATACGGCTGTCATGGCCGGCCCCGATGCGCAGCTGCGCCGGTTTTTTCCCGGTCTTCCGGGCCAGATAAGCCGCGAAAGCCTGCGCGATATATTTAGCCAGGGAAGGAGTAAGCGTGATCTTTTCGTCTTCGGTTTCTATGGCTGCGCCGCGGACGTCATTGCCGTTCTGAAGCCTTGTAAAAAATGTTTCTGCTGACTTTATCATAAGATCATCCTCCGATTCGTCATTTGATTCTATTATTATAAGCCAAAATCCTGGCCGAAAACAGCCGGGATCTGTTAATATAACATAAAAACTGCAAAAGCCAGGTGTTCCTGCGGAAACGGTGCCTCCGTATGTCCGGTGGGCGCAGCGGAAAGAAGGTAACAGCATGAATGAGAAAAAAACACAGAATCAACGGCTGGATTATCTCGTCGAGGAATTCAAAAAGGATTCTGTTCAATACATGGATCTGGAAACGCCAAAAGATACAGAAGGAAAGAGACGTATCCTGCGGTCACTTATGAACATCCGTATGCCGCGAGAGATGGATGAGGAGGTTCTTGCCGTGCAGGACGAATACCTGCAGGAGCGTATCCGTGAAAACGGAATTGTGGAACCTGCCAATATTCCCGTGATCCGGGACCGGATCTCCATCTGGCAGGGCGATATTACAAGGCTGGCTGCAGATGCCATTGTGAATGCTGCCAACTCGCAGATGCTGGGCTGCTTTATTCCGATGCACACCTGCATTGACAACTGCATCCATACCTTTGCGGGCGTGCAGCTTCGGGAGGAATGCAATCGGCAGATGAACGGGCTCCGTATCCGGTACGGCAGGGATTATGAGCAGCCAACGGCTGTTCCCATGC
>CADBNG010000228.1 GCA_902795985.1 uncultured Lachnospiraceae bacterium | reverse complement strand
GAAGGCGCGAAGGTCGTCGGGACAGGACGCCATGTGGAAAAGGTCGAAAAAGCATTTGCGGCCGTCCTCGCCGAGCATCCGGATTATGTAATGTGCGCTATGCAGCATGAAGTATCAGACCGAGAAAGCTGGAATAAAGTCGCGGCGGATACCGCGGAGAAATTCGGCGGGATCGATATCGTGGTCAACAACGCAGCCATCATGGCCATGAAGGGAATCCTGGATGCATCCGAAGACGAGTTCATCAATGTCTTCAAAACAAACTGCCTGGCTGTTCTGCTTTCGATCCAGGCTGTTGTGCCCTACATGGAAAAAGCCGGAAAGGGCTCGATCGTAAACATCGACTCCATCGGCGGCCTTACTTCCGGTGACGCGGATGGCGGAGACTCCACTTACAGCGCTTCAAAGGGCGGTACACGTGCCCTTACGAAGAATGCCGCTATCCAGCTTGCCGCAAAGAACATCCGCGTGAACACAGTACATCCCGGCGGAATCCTTACCGAGATGCTCAAGGCTGTTTATGCCGCGACACCGGCTCTCTGGGACCGCGTGAAAGAGACCAGCCCGCTGGCTCCTCATGTTGCCGATCCGATCGATATCGCGAACGGAGTTCTTTTCCTCGCTTCCGATGAGGCAAGATGCGTAACGGGTTCAGAGCTTGTTATTGACTGCGGATATATGGCGCATTAAAACGGATTTGCCGCTGTAAGAAAAAAAGACAAAGGAGCCAGTCTCCTTTGTCTTTTTATTTCCGGTAATGGGTGGCGACAGGGAACCGTCCCTGTGTCGTCAGTCATCGCTATCAGATTCGAAATGAAGGATCTCCCCGGTCGCCGGATCGATGTCGTAGCTGTATTCTATTCCGCCGGCCTTGAACTCGACATCATAGACTTCCTGGCCCAGATCGTCATCGTAATCCAGCTTGACTTTTACCTCAGTAGCATCGGCTGCCGCTACATTGGCGTGGGCTAAGGCAGCCTCGAGGGCTTTGTCTTCATTGACACTACCGTCATTGGCCGCTGTACCGCCTGCTGCTTTCTTCTGGAGCGCCTCCATTTCCGCATAGTCTTCACTGTCCATGGGGTCTCTGTCCAGATCCGTGATAATGCCGGTCTTCGGATCGATATCGTAATCGTATTCGATATCGTTGTAATAGAAATCGACCTCGTACTCTTCCACACCGTCATCTTTTGTCAGTTCGGCTTTTTTAAGAACGACGTCTTTTTCTTTTGCTCCCGCGTCCTCAAAAGCGATTTTCTTCGCCTCATCCACCGTGAGATCGCCGGTCTTCTCTTTCGACTTGGCCGTCGCTTTGTTCTGGAGCGCTTTCATTTTTTCATAGTCTTCCTTGTCCATCGGATCTCTTTCCAGGTCCGTGATGACGCCGGTTGCGGGATCGATATCATACTCGTATTCAACGTCCTTATAATAGAATTCGATCTCATAGACAGCCACGCCGTCATCTCTGGTCTGACCGGCCCGTTTCAGCACAACGTCCTTTTCTTTTACGCCCGCATCCGCAAAAGCGATCTTCTTGGCGTCGTCCAGCGTCAGTCCGCCGGTTTTGTCGGATTTCTTTACGGAAGCTTTCTTCTGCAGGTCTTCCATCTTTTTATAATCCTCGGCATCCATCGCCTCTTTATCCAGATCCACGATCTTGCCGGTGTTCGGATCGATATCATACTCGTATTCGGTATCGTTATAATAGAAATCCACTTCATAAACGGCTGCGCCGTCGTCTCTCGTCATTCCGGCCTTTTTCAGAACAACGTCTTTCTCTTTTACGCCCGCGTCCTGAAACGCAGCGGCCTTTGCGTCGTCGACCGTCAGCTTGAATGCGTTTTTGTCCTCGGAGCCTGCTGCCGATGGTGTCGGGGTCGGGGTCCCTGTTGCATAAGGTCTGCTGAATCCGGTTAAAAGCATCGCGGATGCCGCAATCACGAGAACAACCAGTAACAGTTTCGTTCTTTTCATTTTTTACTTCCTCCTCCAGCCGGAACTCTCTGGTCTTAAAACGCCATTATAATACCATATTCCGCTCAAAAAATAGAAGTGCTTTTTCCATGGAAAACAGCTTCCTGAAAATCCGGCATATCACAGGCAGCTCCATTAAAGCATCCCATTCTGTTTTTTAACGCGCAAAGCGATATAAAGCCCAGGAAGCCGTCCGGGAATTCGGACAGGATTTGTATCCATATATAATGACAGGGCTTGTATAAAACGGAAAGAAACGATACACTTTCATAAAAGCATACCGGATTTTCAGGAATCGTACCGATTTGGAAGGAGAATAACGCAAAATGGCACAGAAATACACCGATGAACAGAAAGCGGCCGTCTTAGCCCGCGCAGCGGAAACCGATATTCGTACGGCAGCCGGGGAAGCCGGCATTCCCTGGAAGAAAGTGGCGAAATGGAATAAAGCCGCTTCCGCGCAGGCGGATGAAACAGCAGATACCGCAAAAGAGAAAGAGGAAAAGGTTAAGAAAAAAGCGGCAAAAGCCGCCAAAAAAGCCCGCGCCGCAAAGACAAAGCTGATCTTCGAGTCCGACAACGGTCTGCAGATCACACTGAAAGAACTTAAGGACCGACTTCCGAAGGGATGCGACGCGGCCTATATTAAGCCCGGAGAAAACAGGATCTACTGGGTCAAAGGCGAAGAAAACGGATTTGTGGATATCTGGTGATCTTTCGGGATTCACGGCAAAAAAAGCACCGTTATGCCTACTTGGGGGTATCATATCAGCCGGCGCATACGGTGCTTTTTTTATTGGCAGCCTCATCTTCCCGATCATGCGGTGCCGTCACCCATATCTTTCAACAACAGATCGAACCGAATATAAATAAGACCCTCCGAATAAATTCAGGTGATTCAGCAGATGGTACAGATTGTACAGATCCCTCCGCTCTTTATACCCGGAATCGATACCGGCAGTCTCTCTGTAGGCTCCGTAAAAAGCGCTGTCAAAACCGCCGAACAGTTCTGTCATCGCAAGATCCGCCTCCGGATGCCCGACATATACCGCCGGATCGATCAGCCATGGATTGCCCCGGCCGTCGATCATGTAATTGCCGGCCCACAGATCGCCGTGAAGCAGTGAGGGCTTAGCCGGCTCCGTAAGATATTCCGCGGCTTTCGCCAGAAAACGGTCGATCTTTTTCCGGTCCTCCGGATTCCAGTAGGAAGCTGCCCGTTCAAACTGCGGTTTCAGTCTGTTCCGGATAAAAAAACCGGCCCATGAATCTTCCGGTGTATTCTTTTGAAATCCCGCGCCGATATAATTATCATGGAAAAAGCCGAAACGCCCGTCCGGCACAAAGGCTCCGGTATCCGCCTGATGCATTTCAGCCAGTCTTCTGCCCAGTTTCTCCGATGAAGTCCTGCTTTTCCTCCCGTCCGGAATATATTCCATCAGCAGAAAAGATTCCTTCCCTCCGGTCCCGTAAGAGATCACCCGGGGAACGTCGATCGCCCCGGTCCGGCGGATCGCTTCCAGCCCTTCGGATTCGGCGCGGAAATAATCCGCGTTCTCTTTCCGGTTGGCCTTCATAAACACCCTGCTTCCGTCTGAAAGGATCAGTACGTAAGCCCTGTTGATATCACCGCCGGACACAGGCCTGCGCTCAAGGATTTTTACAGGTTTTCCAAAATATTTTTCCAGGCTTTCGACAGGATCCATCTTATTTTCCATAACCTTTGATCTTTTTTATATTTTTCTGTCTTACTGGTACTTTTTGAAAAGCGCCAATGCCTCCTCATAGCAGACCGGCGTTGACGCAAAAATTGCCGTCGGGATGCCATAGTCCGGTTCTTCCAGCTGCGGCATGCAGAAAAGTCCTCCCGCTTCCTGTACAATGAGGCTGCCGGCAGCGTAATCCCATGGTTTCAGGGTCAGTTCAAAGAATATATCCGTCCGGCCGGCTGCCAGATAGGCAAGATCCAGCGCAGCTGAGCCGGTGCGTCTTAAATCGGCGCAGGAATGCAGAAAAGCTCCCGCGATCGTCAGGGTCCTGTTGAAGAGCTCCTCGGTGTAGGGTGATGTCCCGAATGCCACAAGCGCTTTTCTGAAACCGTTTGAGGCCGCATGGATCGGCTTCCCGTTTAAAAACGCGCCGCCTCCGGTTTCCGCGTAAAACAGTTCCTTTGTATAAGGCTGAAAGACCACCCCTACCGTCGGCCTTCTGTTTTCGCAGAGCGCTGCCGATACCGCGGACATCCGGTAATCGTGAATCAGGTTCGTGGTGCCGTCCACCGGATCGATGATCCAGGTCGGAGCATCGCTCAGCGGGCTGTTCTCTTTTTCCTCGCCGATCATCCGGGAGCCGGGTATCAGGGCAAGAAGTTTTTCCTGAAGGAATTCTTCGACTTCCCTGTCAATATTGGTTACAAAATTGGCGTGTCCTTCCTTTTGTTCGATCTCGGAAATGGACACCGACGCGAACATTTCTCCCGCTTCGCGGACAATGTTTTTCAAAGCCTCTTTCCAGCCGGACTCTCCGTCCTCATGCCATAATTTATGAATCGACATTTCCTTTTCTCTCCTCCTGTTTCATATCATTCCGGTTTCCGATACGGATTCCATACTTTAATGGCCGGGAACGAGCCCTCTGCCCGAATCTTTCCATTCAGGTTCACCCAGCCTGCGCAATGATCCAGAATGACCGAATCCGATGTGATCACGTTCTCTTTCCGAAACAGTTCCCGATCGACATCTTTTCGAATCTGTATATCCATCCCGATCCGGAACCCTTCCCCCGCTTCCGCAATCAGCGTCTTCAGCCGGCCGGAATTGGACACCGGCTGGTCCAGCAGGATGACCGCCTCTTTGATTTCCAGATCCTGAAGCGCCTGCAGCATTCTCCGGATCGCTTCTTCCGTTTCCGGTATCAGCCGGTAGGTGCCGCGAAGCGCCGCCAGATCCCGGATTGTTCCATCCATGCACTCCAGAAGGATCGACCGGCTCAGCATGACTTCCAGCGTAATGATGGTGTTAAATCCGTCAATCCAGACCGTTTTCCCGGCCAGACGCTCCGCTGAAACCAGCTTCCTTCGCCGGCCGGCCAGCTGCTCTTTTGTCGCAACGCTTCTCATAACTGCGAGGCGCTGGCGCTCGGAAAGAAGAAAATGATTGCCGACAAAAACCGCCGCCTGCTTCTTGTCATAGCCTTCATTGATGAGATAAAAGACATGATCCGAAGCCCTGCGGAGGGTCTCCAGGTTTTGAGCGGAGAAATTCAATTCGTCTTCCGGCACGAAGCCGCGTCTGGCATCCATGGGTTATCTCCGGTTTCTGCTGTTCATCTTCCTGCTCCCGGGCAGGCTTTCAGCCTCAGATATTCGCATTTCAAAAGGAACTCACAGGCTTTCAGCTGCTTTCAATTTCCCGGCGTTCCGCTGCGCGGCTGCGGCTGCGTTTATACTTCTTCTTATCTTCAAAAACCGCGGACCGCTGCCGGATCACCGGACGGGGCCTTGACTGGTCGATCAGCTTTAAGAGCTGTTTCTTTTTTGTCTTCTTTTTCATTCCATGTCGTCCTCTTCTTCCGGATCTTTTCCGGACCGTCTCCGGAACCATATAAT
>CADBNG010000227.1 GCA_902795985.1 uncultured Lachnospiraceae bacterium | reverse complement strand
CTCTCGCCTCCGGCAGAGGAATTCCGCCGCATCATTCTGGAAAAAAACATTTTTACAATAGAAAAACCGGTCACGATCTGAAAAAGCACCGGGGGACAGGTGAAAACCTGTCCCCCTTTTGAGTCCTGTTCAGATAACAGGGGGCCGGTCTGAACCCGCCCCCTTTCTTTTTACAGTTCGACCGTCATCGGAGGGATATCCGTGATCGCGTCGCGCGCCAGGATCTCCTCATCCAGCTCGACGCCCAGTCCGGGACCTTCCACCGCATACAGGCATCCGTCTTTATAAAGCGGAACGTTCTTGCACAGTGTGCCCGTGATCGGGGTCGTTTCGGTCTCCCAGACGTCATTGGCCTGAAGCGGACCAATGTTCTCATGCACGCATAATCCGGCCCAGTCGTCCGCGATCAGCAGATGAGAATAAGTCGCGGCTTCGATTCCGCTGCCCATCATGCAGCCGCACAGCACCGGCATTCCCAGCGCCCGCGCCACGGCCAGGAAGCGCTGGCTCTTCAGCAGTCCGCCGGCTTTCGGAACCTTGATGAAGAAGCCGTCGCAGGCTTTCTTCTCCGCGAACTCGACCAGGTGCTTCAGCTCGACGACGCCCTCGTCGGCAAAGACCGGCGTTCCGCACTTCTGGCGCAGTTTGGCCATTCCGTCCACATCCCACCAGGGTACCGGCTGTTCGATCATGGACAGATTGTACTTGTCGACCGCTTTCAGGAACATCAGGGCTTCATAATAGTTCCAGGCGCCGTTCGCATCGACAAAGATCCCGATGTCGTCGCCCATCTCCTTCCGGACGATCTCGACATTTTTGATGTCGTCCTTGATATCGATGCCGCCGACTTTCAGCTTGACAGACTTGAATCCGTGTTCATAGGCATTGCGTGCCATTTCCAGAACCTTCTCCGGGCTCTCTGCGGAAAGAACAAACGCCAGCGGGACTTTGTCCCGGGTCTTGCCGCCAAGAAGCTGATAGACCGGCACTCCCAGCGCTTTTCCCTTAATATCATGCAGCGCATAGTCGATCACGGCCTTGGCCTGGGTATTATCCCTGGCGACAAAATCCATCTTTCCGACAATCTTTTCGATGTTAAAAGGATCTTCACCCAGAACGATCGGGGCAAAATAATGCCGGATCATGCCCATAATGCTCTCAATCGTCTCGCCTCTGTACCAGGAAGAGGTTCCGCCGGAATCCGAAATGCCGACGATCCCTTCATCGGTATAGAGCTTTGTAATGATGCCGGGTTCTCCGACCTTTGTATCTCCGCGCATGGTGAACGGTGTGCGGAATTTTTCGAGTACCGGGGTACATTCAATTTTTACGACTTTCATACTGATCTCCTCTAGTAATAATGCTAATCACGACATCAGGCTCGGAAGCCAGAGTGCCATGCCCGGAATATACATGACCATGATGCAGACAAGGATCGTGACGATAACATAGGGCCAGATCGCCTTCATGATGACACCGATCGGTACATCCGGTATTCTGTTTGATGTCACAAACAGGACCATGCCCACCGGCGGGGTGATGCCGCCGAGCGCGATCATCAGAACCGTGATGATGCCGAACCAGACCAGGTTGAAGCCCAGGGCGGCAACGATCGGCGCAAAGATCGGAACAGTCAGCATCGTAATAACGGACGAATCGATAAAGCAGCCCATTACAATGTACAGGACCACGATGACCCAGATAACGCCCATCGGCGGAATGTCCAGTCCGACCACGAAATTGCAGAGTTTGATCGGCAGTGTGGACAGGGCCAGGAACGCGTTGAATACCTGGATGCCGACGAACATGAAGAACAGTGCCGCGGCATTAATGGCGCATTCCCGGATGCAGACAAGCATGTCTTTTCCGCCTGCACGGTGTTTGATAAAAACAATCAGCATACAGCAGACCACAGCCAGTCCCGCCGATTCGTTGACCGTAGCGATTCCGCCCCAGATGCAGATCATCATAACAATGACCAGCGCAAGGATCGGCCAGGCTCCTCTCAGGGAAACCCATTTTTCTCTGCCTGTGGATTTTTCCGCCCTTGGCGCCCGCTCGGGATGCCTCTTGGACTGAAAGACCACCAGTCCGCTCAGCATGATCGTCAGCACAATACCCGGGATCCAGCCGCCCATAAACAGGTTTCCGACAGAGACCTCGGCCAGCATGCCGTAGACGATCATCGGCGTGGACGGAGGGATCTGGATCGCCAGCGGCGCTGCCGCAACAATACTGCTCACGCCGATCCTGGCATCATATCCGTACCGTTTCATTTCCGGCCATGCCAGCTGACTCATGACCACGCCCGTAGCCTGTGCGCTGCCGCAGATGGCGCCGAAAAGCGCGCTGGCTACCGTCGATGTCACCGCAAGTCCGCCGGGAAGATGTCCGCACCAGTGACGGGCCGCCTTATAGGCATCTGTCGTCAGCTTGCCGGCGACAGCCACATCTCCCATCAGCATGAACATCGGCAGGACCGAAAGCGTGTAGGTCATGCTGGTCGAAATCGGAATGGTATTCAGGATATTGATGCCCATTTTCGGGCCGTAGATCAGCGTGATCCCCACGAAGCCCGCAAGGATAAAGGAAAAGGAAAGGTTGACATTCATGAACATCAGGAAAAGCATCAGCAGTATTCCAATGATGCCCGCTGTTACAGGTGTCAGTGTCATACGTCAGCCCTCCTTTCCTTCCGCATCTGCCGGCCCGGCATCGGCTGCCTTATTATGGATCCCCGAATCCAGCTGTTTCACCGCGACGAACAGAAATTCCAGTGTGATTACTGCCATTGCGATGGTCGCGTAAACATAGAAAGGATACAGCGGGATCCGGAGGATATCGGTGCCCAGGGTATGGTTTCCGAGATAACGAAGGGAAGACTGCCAGAACTGGATCGTCATCATCACACCGGCAAAGACGCACAGCAGATTACCGACAGCAAGGACGAAATACCGTACTCTCGGCTTCAGCTTTTCTCCGATTACCGGCACGGCGACACAGCGGTTAAGGCGAATGGCCATGGCCAGTCCGCCGAAAACGAAGATTGTCATGGAAACAGCGACCAGCTCCGACGCGCCTACGATCGCTCGCCCGACAATGTATCTTCCGATGGAGTCCACCGTATTGATAGCGGCAATAAAAACCACCGCCAGCGCGCTGATCAGCAGGAACACATTGGAAACCTTCCCTACGATGTTATAAACTACCTCAAAAGCTCTTTTCATCGCT
>CADBNG010000226.1 GCA_902795985.1 uncultured Lachnospiraceae bacterium | reverse complement strand
GCATATCATTTTGAAGGGCCGGACTTTTTTGCCCTTCAGAAACTGACGTTCCTTCGTCCGGATATCGAAACCTTCCGCGGGCTCCCGCTGGCACTAAACGCTGCCAGAACCGGCGGGTCCATGCCGACCGTTTTTAACGCAGCGAATGAAGCGGCCGTGAAGCTTTTCCTGCAGGGCAATATAGGCTTTCTGGATATTTATGATATGATCGAAACGGCCATGACCGCCCACCGGTGCATTCCGGCTCCCGGCCTGGAGGAAATTTTATCGACAGAACAGGAGACGATCCGCCTGATTCAGGATCGTTTTGCTTAAATGAGAATTATTATCGCGTTAATAATCTTAAGTATCGTTATTTTTATCCACGAACTGGGGCATTTCCTTCTTGCGAAGGCCTCCCATATTGTAGTGGAAGAGTTCTCGCTGGGAATGGGACCCCGGCTGTTTTCTTTCGGGAAAGGGGAGACGAAATATTCCCTTCGCATTTTCCCGATCGGCGGATCCTGCGCCATGAAAGGGGAGGATGAAGACGATCATTCTCCGGGAAGTTTTCAGTCTGCTTCCGTCTGGAGGAGGATGCTGGTCATTCTGGCCGGGCCTTTTTTCAACTTTCTTCTAGCTTTTGTCGCCGCCTGGATTATTATCGGATCGGTGGGCATTGATCCCGCCGCGGTAACGGAAGTGACGGAGGATACCGCTGCGTACAAAGCCGGCCTTCGTGAAGGGGACGTTATTCTGAAATATAACGGCAATACCATCGCAAACGGGCGGGAGCTTTATACCATTACCCAGCTGTACGGGATTCCGATGGACCGGATTGATCTGACCGTTCGTTCCGGGAATGAAAAAAAGAAGATCTCCTACGCGCCGGATATTACTTCGCGCTACATGGCCGGATATTATTATACGCCTGATTCGGAATCGGCGGAGATTACCGGCATTATAGAAGGCAGTGCCATGGAAGCCGCCGGACTGCAAACGGGGGATGTTATTACTTCGGTCAACGGTACCGAAATCAAGACCGGCGCGGACCTCGAGAAATACTGGGAAGAGCACCCGATGGATGGTTCCACGCTGACCTTTACTTACCGGAGGATGGGAATTCCGTATACTGCTGAAGTCACGCCGGTTATGAGCAATTCCGCTTCCGGAGGCTTTTCCTATAACCTGGTACGGGAAAAAGTCGGGCTGGGAGGAACCATCCGCTCCAGCTTCACGGAGATGGAGTCCTGGATCCGGATCACTCTTAAATCCCTCTGGAGCCTGATACGGGGTCAGTTTTCCGTACGTGATCTTTCCGGTCCCGTGGGCATCGTCTCCGCCATCGGGGATGTTTATGAAGAAGCAAAAGAAGAAGGCGGGATTGGTGATGTTTTGCTGAATATGCTGAACATGATCATTCTGATTTCGGCGAACCTTGGGGTGATGAATCTTCTGCCGTTTCCTGCTTTGGACGGAGGCCGTTTCGTATTTCTCGTCGTTGAAGCCATACGCCGCAAGCCGGTAAGCCAGCGGGTGGAGGGGATTGTTCATTATACCGGATTTATTCTGCTGATGATCCTTGCGGTATTTGTGGCGGTTAATGACGTGATCCGGCTGATCCATTAGCGGGACAGGCTTAAACTGCAAACAGCTTTCTTAAGCATAAGATGATGGTTTGAAACCGATAATATAAGGACTCAGTAAAGGCCGGCACCGGAAAAGACGCCGGTCTTTTTGCGTGCATAAACCATGGGTACATCGCTCGTTACAGAGTGATTTTTTTATTTGATATGATTTACTTAAATGATACGAAAGGAGATTTTTTCCGGCAGAACATATGAATAAACGGATTGTTTCCGCTGTTGTAGTTTTGGCCTTTATCCTTCAGGTATTTACAGCACCTGTTTTTGCGAATGATGAATATGATTTTAAAAGCGATGCGAATACGCAGGAAAGTATCGCGGAAAGTGATGCGGATTATTCTGATGCAGCTGACGATGGCAAATCAGAGAATCTGCAAAACAGTGAGGATTTCACAAACGATAACACGCTGAATGCGGACAACTGTGAGTCGGAACAAACGTCTGTCGCGGAAACCGACGCTTCAGATACTTCCGACGCTTCATGCATTTCGGAAACTGCTTTCGAAGAGGATCCTTCCATTGAAAACCCCGGACCCGATGAGCCTTACGTCGAACCAGAGGAATCCGAAGAGGGAGAAGAAGAACTGGTTTCGGATGTCAATACTGATGATGAGGAAAAACCGCAAAATGATGTTCCCGAAGAATTTTTGACTCCGGAAAGCGACATGGATGAGGAGGAAGAGGAAGAAACCGCACTTCAAATCGATGAATTAAAAGAGGAGGAAAGCAGTGCGGCGCCCGGAATCAATAACGTGACCGGCGAAGAACCGGAGAAGGCAGATTCCATTCCGACAGACAACGAGACGCAAACAACGCTTCAGGAAATAACGGATGCCGTTCTGGAGTATACATCCTGTCTCTACAACGGAAAAGAACAAAAACCTTCCGTAACCGTCTGCGCACCGGACAATTCATCTCAGCTGAATATCGGAACCGATTATGAAGTAGAATACACAAACAATGTAAATGCGGGACAAGCTATGGTGACGATTACCGGCATGGGTTTTTATTGCGGTACGATCCAGAAAACATTTACTATCAATCCCGTACCGTTAACATCCGTTCAGATGCCCCATGACTTCCTGTTATGGAACGGAAGTCCCAGGACCATGACTAATAATACTGTTGTTAAAGCGAAGCTGGACGGGAAGACCGTCGTTTTGAACCGGACTACGGATTACAAGGTAGCCTACAAGAACAATACCGATATCGGTACGGCCGTGATGACCGTAACCGGGAAAAACAATTATGAAGGCACAATCCGTAAAACTTTTAAGATCATCGGTAAAATCTCTACCGTAAAAATACCGCATTCCTCCATGGCATATACCGGTACGGCAAGAACGATGACTAAAGCGACAGTGGTTACGTTTAATACTAACGGTAAAGAGCAAACGCTGGTCCGGGACAAAGATTATAAAATAACCTACAAAAACAATATAAATGCCGGTACAGCAACCCTGATCGTTACAGGTAAGGGATTTTATACCGGAACAATAGAAAAAAAATTCCGGATTTCGCAGGTTCCCTTAAAGTCCGCTTCTCTGGAATATACTTCAAAGCTTTTTACCGGATCTGCGCGGAAACCTTCCGTTGAAGTAAAGGCCAGGGTTCATAATAAGCTCGTCGTATTAACCAGGAATAAAGACTATTCCGTTTCGTATACGAATAATGACAAACCGGGGACAGCAACCGTCATTATCCGCGGTAAAGGAAACTATACCGGTACGATCAAAAAGACATTTAAGATCCTCTCCGTGCTGATCACCGGAACCGGAAACAGCAGAACGGTCTATGTAGCTCCCGTTGAAAAATACAGCAATATCAAAGTAGCTGTATGGACTGCACGAAAGGGTCAAAATGACCTGGCATGGTATACGTTAAAACAGAATTCCTTTGGGTGCTGGAAAGGGGACATCCATTTAAAAAATCTGATCTATGATGGCAAATGCATCCTTCATATTTATGACGGAAGCCGTAAAATCAACGAAATATCCTTTTCAGCGCCGAGGCAGGACTGGATGAAGGCCAAATCGGATGAATTCAGGAAAAAATGGCTGTTTGGTTCCGATTCCCCCATTGATTTCATTCAGACGGCGATCAATATTGCAAGAGATAATAAGATAGGTTACGGACACACCTATCCGAGGACGATCAGCTGCGCGGGGCTTGTCGGGTTGAGCTTAACCTATTTGGGATACGGCGATTTCATTAAGGATGATCCTCTGGAGTGGCGATACTGTGACCTCGGACCGAAATACGGATACGAACAGGAAATGG
>CADBNG010000225.1 GCA_902795985.1 uncultured Lachnospiraceae bacterium | reverse complement strand
TTTTGTCCGATAAACGGCGGCGGATTATCAAAAACCGCTGCGTCTCAGTTTGGGAGAAACCGTTATGTCAAAAGAAAAAATCCGTATCGCGGCCTTTGTTTCCGGGGGCGGAACGAACCTGCAGGCCATCCTGGATGCGCAGAACGCCGGGGAGATTCCGGACGGCGAAGTAGTTCTGGTCATTTCCAACAAGCAAAGCGCTTATGCGCTGGAACGGGCAAAGAACGCCGGAATCAAGGCCTGTACCGTAACGCGGAAGCAGACCGGTTCGCAGGAAGCGTTCGAAAAGGAGCTGGTCCGGATTCTGGAGGAAGAAAAAATCGAGCTGATCGTGCTGGCAGGGTTTATGAATATCCTTTCGGCGGATTTCACATCCCGTTATCCGAAACGAATCCTGAACATTCATCCGGCCCTGCTCCCGTCGTTCGGCGGACAGGGGTATTACGGACTGCATGTGCATGAAGCGGCGCTGGCGGCCGGTGTAAAGGTAACGGGCGCGACAGTGCATTATGTAAACGAAATTGCTGACGGCGGCGAAATCATCCTGCAGAAAGCGGTAGATGTTCATGACGGCGATACGCCGGAAGAACTGCAGCAGCGGGTGATGCACGAGGCGGAATGGATTATTTACCCGAAGGCCGTGGAGAAGGTCTGCGCGCTGCTTCGGGCGGAAAAGTAAACAGGAGAGGGATACAAATGGATATTTACGGAATCAGCAGTATAGCGGAACGCCTGGAAGGCAATACCTACCCGGGGCGCGGCATCATCGCCGGCGTCAGCGCGGACGGAAAAAAGGCGGTAAATGCGTATTTTATCATGGGCCGCAGCGCCAACAGCCGGAACCGGGTCTTTACCCTCCGGGACGGGTCGGTCTATACCGAGCCGTTTGACGCGTCGAAGGTGGAGGATCCGAGTCTGATCATCTATGCGGCGGTTCGAAAATTTGAAAACAAACTGATCGTCACGAACGGCGACCAGACGGATACCATCTATGAGGGGCTGGCTGCCGGAAAAACGTTTTCCGAAGCGCTGGAAAGCCGCTGCTTTGAGCCGGACGCCCCGAATCTTACGCCGAGAATCAGCGCCATGATGACGTTCGCCGACGGAGGTGTAAAGTATGAAATGAGCATTTTAAAGAGCATCGATCCGGAAGGAAGCGAATGCGCCCGGTACACATTCTCCTATCCGCAAAAAGCCGGACTGGGCCATTTCATTCACACCTATGTGTGTGACGGGAATCCGATTCCCACGTTCCAGGGAGAACCGGAACGGGTCGCAATCCCGGATAATATCGATGCCTTTGCAGAGGAGATCTGGAACGCGCTTAATGAGGACAACAAAATTTCGCTGTATGTCCGGTTTACCGATCTGGAGAACGGTGAGATCGAGGAAAAACTGATCAATAAGAACCAGTAAGAATAAAAACGGATCAAAAGGGACTGTCCCCCTGATCCGGAAAGGATGAAAAATGAAAGAATTTGAACTGAAATACGGCTGCAACCCGAATCAGAAACCGGCGAAGATCTATATGCAGGACGGAAGCGAGCTTCCCGTGGAGATCCTCGGAGGACGGCCCGGATATATCAATTTCCTGGACGCGTTCAATTCATGGCAGCTGGTGAAAGAGCTGAAGGAAGCGCTGGGTCTGCCGGCGGCCGCGTCGTTCAAGCATGTCAGCCCGGCCGGCGCCGCGGTGGGAACACCCCTTTCACCCGAACTGAAAAAAGCGGTATTTGCCGATGATATCGAAGGTCTGGACGATTCTCCTCTTGCCTGCGCCTATGCCCGGGCCCGCGGCGCGGACCGGATGTGCTCCTTCGGGGACTGGATTGCCCTGTCCGATATCTGCGATGAAACCACGGCAAAACTGATCAAACGCGAGGTTTCCGACGGCGTTATCGCCCCGGGATATACCGAAGAAGCGCTGGCGCTGTTAAAACAGAAGAAAAAAGGAAACTATAATATTGTGAAAATCGATCCGGATTATGTTCCGGATGCGGCGGAGCACAAACAGGTCTACGGCATTACCTTCGAACAGGGGAGAAACAACTTCCGGATCGACCGGGAGCTCCTTTCCAATATCGTTACGGAGAAGAAGGACCTGCCGGAAGAAGCGGTACGGGATCTGATTATTGCGCTGATAACCCTGAAATACACTCAGTCCAATTCCGTCTGCTTTGCCTACGACGGACAGGCGATCGGAGTCGGAGCCGGACAGCAGTCCCGAATCCACTGCACCCGGCTGGCTGGATCCAAGGCGGACACCTGGTTCCTCCGCCAGAGCGAAAAAGTGCTGAATCTTCCGTTCCGCGACGACCTCGGCCGCCCCGGACGGGACAACGTCATTGACGGCTATATCAACCACAACGAAGAAGACGTCTGCGCGGAAGGAATCTGGCAGCAGTATTTTACCGAAAGACCGGAGCCGTTCACAACGGAAGAACAGAAGGCTTATCTGGCAGAAAAACGCGGCGTCGCCATCGGATCGGATGCCTTCTTCCCCTTCAGCGACAACATTGAACGCGCCTGGGCCAGCGGCGCCGACTACGTCGCCGAACCCGGCGGCTCTGTCCGCGATGACGCCGTCATCGACTGCTGTAATAAGCACAATAT
Source organism: uncultured Lachnospiraceae bacterium (assembly GCA_902795985.1). The sequence goes on along the minus strand of CADBNG010000225.1, from coordinate 8,181 downwards.
GGTAATGGCATTTACCGGGATGAGGTTGTTCCACCACTAAAACGCGGCAGCTGTTTCGAAAAACGGAGCGGCGCGGTCATGCCGGCATCTCCGTTTTGCAAAACGCAGCGGAGCAAAGCATACTTCTTCGAAAAAAGATCATTCATAAAAACAAGGAGAAACCACATGAGAGTTCTGGTAGTCGGCGGCGGCGGCCGCGAACATGCGATCATTAAAAAGATTAAGGAAAACGAAAAGGTCGACGTTATCTTTGCCCTTCCCGGCAACGCCGGCATGAAAAGGGACGCGGTCTGCGTTCCGGAAATCGGCGCGAAGGATATTAACGCCATTGCGGAATTTGCCGTAAAAAACCAGATCGATTATGCCGTTGTAGCGCCGGACGATCCGCTGGTTCTCGGCTGCGTGGACGCGCTGAACGAAAAAGGCATTCCCTGCTTCGGACCGGAAGCGAAGGCGGCCATCATCGAGGGCAGCAAGGTCTTCTCGAAGAACCTGATGAAAAAATACGGCATTCCGACCGCGGCATATGAAGTGTTTACAAGCATGGAAGAGGCGCTTAAGTATATCGAAACGGCGCCGATCCCGACGGTCATCAAGGCGGATGGACTTGCCCTCGGAAAAGGCGTTATCATCGCGGAGACCCGGGAAGACGCAAAAGAAGCGATCCGTTCCATGATGGAAGAGAAAGTTTTTGGTGCCAGCGGCGATCAGATTGTAATCGAAGAGTTCCTCGAGGGCCCGGAAGTGTCCGTTCTTTCCTTTACGGACGGGAAAGTCGTAAAACCCATGGTTTCCTCCATGGATCATAAGCGCGCCGGAGACAATGATACCGGACTGAACACCGGCGGAATGGGCTGCATCGCTCCGAATCCCTACTACACCGACGAGATCGCGGCGGAATGCATGGAAAAGATTTTCCTGCCGACGATCGCGGCGATGAATGCCGAAGGACGGACGTTCAAGGGCTGCCTGTATTTCGGTCTCATGATTACCAAAGACGGTCCGAAAGTCATCGAATACAACTGCCGCTTCGGCGATCCGGAAACCCAGGTGGTGCTTCCCCTGATGAAGAGTGATCTGCTGACGGTGATGCAGGCGGTTACAGCGGAAAAGCTGGAAGAGGCGGACGTGGAATTTTATGATAAGAGTGCCTGTGTGGTTATTGCGGCATCCGACGGATATCCGAAATCCTATCAGAAAGGCCTGCCGCTGACCATCGAGGAGTCCGTTGAGGACAGCACGTTTGTCGCGGGAGCGGCGGAAAAGGACGGTGTTCTGGTAACAAACGGCGGCCGTGTCCTGGGCGTAACGGCCATTGCCGATACGTTAAAGGATGCCATAGACGGCGCGTATGAGAAACTGGAAAAAGTTCATTTTGACAATAAATATTTCCGGCATGATATCGGGCAGAGAGCTTTGAAAGCGCTGTAAAAAAGAGGAAAACGCGGCGGCAGGGAAGCGTCCCGGTGTCGTCAAGGCACTGTAAATAAAGGGGTTTGGCGGCCGGAAGGCGGCAAAAGGAGAGTAAAATCCCAGGTCCGGACCATGAAAGGAGAAATCATTGGTTTACAGGATTTTTGTAGAGAAGAAAAAGGAATTCGCAAACGAAGCCCGCGCGCTGATGGCGGACGTACGGGATCTTCTGGGCATTGCGCAGCTGGAAAAAATCCGGATTTATAACCGGTACGACGTCGAAGACATCGACCGGGAGCTGTTCGATTACGCCGTGGGCAACGTTTTTTCGGAACCGCAGGTGGATCTGGTGTATGAGGAGATGCCGAAGGATGAAGCGGTGATCTTTGCCGTGGAATATCTTCCCGGGCAGTTCGACCAGCGGGCGGACTCCGCCGCGCAGTGTATCCAGATCATTTCCGAGGGAGAACGGCCGCTGGCCCGTTCCGCGAAGGTATATGCGGTATACGGTGACCTGACGGCGGAAGAGATCGACGCAATCAAAAAATACGTGATCAACCCGGTCGAAGCCCGGGAAGCCGCGCTGGAGAAGCCGGAGACGATCCGGATGGAATATGAGATTCCGACGGAAGTCGAGATCCTGGACGGCTTTAACCGGCTGGATGACGCCGGGCGGGCCGCGTTTATTAAAGACTACGGTCTGGCAATGGACGAAGATGACATTCGTTTCTGCCAGGAATATTTTATTTCCGAGCACCGGGATCCGACCATCACGGAGATCCGGATGATCGATACCTACTGGTCCGATCACTGCCGGCACACCACGTTTTTGACCACGATCGATGATATTCATTTCGAAGATCCGCAGATCCAGGGCGCTTACGATGATTATGTCAACCTGAGGAAAGACCTTGGCCGGACGAAACCGATCTGCCTTATGGATATCGCCACCATCGCCGTACGGTATCTGAAGCAGGCCGGGAAGCTGGCAAAACTGGATGAATCGGAAGAGATCAACGCCTGCACGGTTAAAATCGACGTGGACGTGGACGGCGTGACGGAGCCCTGGCTGCTTCTGTTCAAGAACGAAACCCACAATCACCCGACCGAGATCGAACCCTTCGGCGGCGCGGCGACCTGCATCGGCGGAGCGATCCGGGACCCGCTCTCCGGCCGTTCCTATGTGTACGGCGCCATGCGTGTTACCGGCGCGGCAGATCCGTTAACCCCGATCGCCGATACCATTCCCGGAAAACTTCCGCAGCGGAAAATCGTGACAACGGCCGCGGCGGGATATTCCTCCTACGGAAACCAGATCGGTCTGGCGACCGGTATTGTAGACGAACTGTATCATCCGGGTTATGCGGCAAAGAGAATGGAGATCGGGGCTGTTATCGCGGCGGCACCGGCGGAAAACGTACGCCGCGAGCGTCCGGAACCCGGGGATGTGGTTATCCTCTTAGGCGGCGCAACCGGCCGTGACGGCATCGGCGGAGCGACGGGGTCCTCCAAATCCCATGACTCCCATTCCGTGGAAACCTGCGGCGCGGAGGTCCAGAAGGGCAATGCCCCGGAGGAAAGAAAGCTGCAGCGGCTGTTCCGGAATCCCGCAGCCAGCAAAATGATCCGGCGCTGCAACGATTTCGGCGCGGGCGGTGTTTCCGTTGCCATCGGCGAGCTGGCCGACGGTCTGGACATCGACCTGAATGCCGTTCCGAAGAAATACGAAGGCCTGGACGGCACCGAACTGGCGATCAGCGAATCCCAGGAGCGGATGGCTGTCGTTGTCGAAGCAAAAGACGTGGAAGGTTTCCTGGCCCTCGCGAAAGAAGAGAACCTTTCGGCCACACCGGTCGCGAAGGTGACCGACACGAACCGTCTGGTCATGCACTGGAACGGGAAGCAGATCGTGGACGTCAGCCGCGATTTCCTGAATTCGAACGGGGCGGAAAAGCATATTTCCATCGTGACCGATGCCGCGCAGGATTTCAAAAAGAGGCCGGGCGGCAGTTTTGCCGACGAATATAAGAAGCTGGCGGGAGACCTGAACATCTGCTCGAAGAAAGGCCTTTCCGAACGCTTCGATTCCACGATCGGCGCCGGAACGGTGATCATGCCCTTCGGCGGAAAGCATCAGCTGACGCCGGCGCAGGCCATGATCCAGAAGATCTCGGTTGAGAAAAAGCATACGGACAACTGCTCGGTCATGGCGTGGGGCTACAACCCCTTCATTGCCGAGAAGAGCCCGTTCCACGGCGCGTATATGGCCGTTGTGGAATCGGTATCGAAGCTGATTGCCTCCGGCTGCGACCGGAACGAGACCTACCTTTCCTTCCAGGAATACTTCAAGCATCCCGGCAAGGACGGTACGAGATGGAGCCAGCCGCTGTGCGCCCTGCTCGGCGCCTTCAGGGCACAGATGGATCTCGGAATCGGCGCCATCGGCGGAAAGGATTCCATGAGCGGTACCTTCGAGAACATCGACGTTCCGCCGACGCTGGTATCGTTTGCCGTTACCACACAGAAGACGGATGATATCATCACGAATGAATTCAAACAGGCCGGTCATAAGGTCGTGCTCATTGAAGCCAAAAAGGGCGATAACGGCCTTCCGGTGACCGGTTCTCTGACCGGCGTCTTCGACCGGGTCCATGCCCTGATGCAGGCCGGTAAGGTCGCGGCAGCCTATACCCCCTGCATGGGCGGTATCGCTGAAGCGGTCCTGAAGATGGGCTTCGGCAACGGCATCGGCTTTGAATTCTCGCCGGAGATCGCTCCGGAGAAGATCTTCGGATACTCCTACGGCGCGTTCCTTCTGGAACTGACCGAAGAGATCGGCGAGTGCACGGTGATCGGCACGACGCTGGCCGAGCCGGTGCTCCGTTACAGGGGAGAGGAACTTTCCCAGAACGAACTGCTCGGCATCTATGAGGACAAGCTGGAGAGCGTCTACAACTGCAATATCGGCACCGCCGGTGTAAAGACAGAGACGTTCACCTTCGATAAAGCAGAGAACCAGCCCGTTTGTCCCGCGCCGGCTGTGAAGACCGCGAAGCCGAAGGTCATCATCCCGGCCTTCCCGGGAACGAACTGCGAATATGATACCGCTAAAGTATTTGAAGACGCGGGCGCGGAAGCGAAGATCCTCGTTGTCAGGAACCTTTCCGCAGCGGATATCAGCAGCAGCGTGGAAGAATTCGTAAAAGAACTCAAAGATTCCAGGATCATCTTCATCCCCGGAGGCTTTTCCGGCGCGGATGAACCGGACGGCAGCGGCAAGTTCATTACCGCCTTCTTCCGCAACGAAGCCATCAAGGAAGAAGTCACCCGTCTTCTGGAAGAACGCGACGGTCTGATCGGAGGCATCTGCAACGGCTTCCAGGCGCTCGTTAAACTGGGTCTGGTCCCGTACGGAAAGATTATCGACGCCGACGCGTCGAGCCCGACCCTGACGTTCAATACCATCGCCCGTCACCAGTCGAAGATCGTCCGGACACGGATCGCCTCGAACCGTTCTCCGTGGCTGGCGTTTACCCGGCCCGGTGAAATCTACAATGTACCGATCTCACACGGCGAGGGACGTTTCATCGCGGAGGAGGAAACGATTCGTCAGATGGACGAAAACGGCCAGATCGCGACCCAGTATGTGGATCTGGACGGTGATGCCTCCATGGACATCCGCTTCAACCCGAACGGATCCATGTACGCCATCGAGGGCATAACTTCCCCGGACGGCCGCGTCATCGGGAAGATGGGCCACAGCGAGCGTATCGGCAGCGGCCTGTACAAAAACGTTCCGGGAGAATACGATATCCGGATGTTCGAGGCGGCAGTACGGTATTGTTCAAAATAAAACAGAACGCATCATGAATGACAAAATGGCGCCTTCCGAAAGGGAGGCGCCGACGTATAAACTGCAGAGGAACCGTTTTGTTCCCGCAGAACCCAAAACAGGAGAAAACGAATCAGGAGGCGGCCATGAGAGGCAAACAGTTTGACGGATTCCTCACCCGCGAACAGGTCCTTGAGAAACTTTTCGCGGAACTGAAATCTTACGATAAAACGGAGTATATCCCCCTGCGCGAAGCCGCGGGAAGAATTACGGCGGAGGACCTTTACAGCGTGAACACGCTGCCGGTATGCCGTGTTTCCGGCTGTGACGGCATTGCCGTCCGTTCCGCGGATTTTGTATTCGGCATGCCGGAATACAAAAAGTGGAAAGAGGGAGCGGACTATTTCCGCGCGGACACCGGCGATGATTTCCCGGATGAATACGACGCCGTCATTATGATCGAAGAGGTGGATCTGGACAAGAAGGGACGGATCACTTATATCAGCGAAGATCTGGAGGTCGAAGCCGGACAGAACGTCCGTCCTGCCGGCCACATTTTAAAAGAAGGCGATATCCTGGTCGAGAAGGACCGCGCCATCGAAGAGGCGGAGCTCGCCCTTCTCGCCGCAGGCGGTATCACCATGGTCCCGGTGCGAAAGAAGCCGAAAGCGGCTTTTATCCCGACCGGTTCGGAACTGATCCCGGCGGGCTCCCGCCCCGGACGGGGAGACAATATCGATACCAATTCCCTGATGGTTGAACAGATGTTAAAGGAGATGGGCGCGGAACCCGTGATCTTCCCCATCGTTCCGGATATTCAGAAAGAACTGGAGCAGCGCCTGGACGAAGCGCTGTCGACGGCAGACATCGTCATCATCAACGCCGGCACAGCCAAGGGCAGCGAGGACTTCAATTTCAGGATGCTCGACCGCCGCGGCAAGCTGCTGAGCCACTATGTGGCAGCGGCCCCGGGCCGCCCGCTGGCGACCGCTGTCGTTAACGGCAAGCCGGTGATCAATCTGCCCGGCCCGCCCATGGCTGCTTTCTATGCGATGGACTGGTGCGTACGCGCCCTGATCAGCCGCTATCTTCACATCGCGGTCCCGAAGAGACCCTCCGTTCCCGCCGTCCTGATGAGTGATCTCCGCTCTGCGCCTTCGATGGCGGTGATGACCCGGATCCATCTGGTGAAGACCTGCGACGGCTATGAAGCCTGGCCGATGAATCCAAAGAAGGGCTCCCTTGCGGAAGCGCTGCGGGCAAACGGCATCTTTATCAAGGAAATCGGGGTCGAAACGATCGAAAAGGGAACGATCATTGACGTCGAGCTGTTATAACGAAAAAAAGCAAAAAAACTCCGAAAATAGTAAAAACAACCCCTTTTTTCGGTAATAAAGCCCTGTTTTTCCCGGTTGCAACCGCCGGTTGCGCGATTTCAAGCCCGGCTTTCTGGTCGGCAACGGCCGCCCGGGGTATGATTCGGGCAGAAACAGAGCAGAAGATCCGCGAAGCCGCCGGGCGGAACGCACTAACCCGGTACAGACGGAAAAGCACGAGGCAGAACGGATCCTTCAATACCGAATCGGGAGGAGAAGAAAATGATACTTGCGGATAAAATTATTGAATTAAGAAAAAAGAACGGATGGTCCCAGGAAGAACTTGCGGAAAAGCTGAACGTCAGCCGCCAGTCTGTCTCGAAATGGGAGAGCGCGCAGTCCGTCCCGGACATGAACCGGATCCTGATGCTGTCGGACATCTTCGATGTCAGCACGGATTATTTATTAAAGGATGAAATCGAATTTGAAGACCGTCCCGTCAAAGAGGAAGCGATCCTGGACGCCCGTAAGGTGACGATGGAAGAGACGAATTCCTTCCTTTCTTTTAAACAGAGCGCAGCCTGCCGGGTCGCCATCGGCGTCATGATGTGCATCTTTTCCCCCGTGCTGATGCTGTTCCTCGGCGCGGCCTCGGAATCGGGAGTGATCGCTCTCTCCGAAGCGCGGGCAGGCGGAATCGGACTGATCGTCATGTTCCTCCTGATCGGCGGTGCCGTTGCCCTGTTCGTAACGACCGGCTTCAAGGGCAACCCGTACGAATACTTTGAAAAAGAAAAGATCGAAACCGTTTACGGCGTGGATGGAGTCGTAAAGGAGCGCAAGGAAAGATTCCGCCAGCGTTACCTGGTCCAGATGACGGTCGGCATCATCCTTTGCGTCGTCTCCGTCGTCCCGATGTTCGTGGTAATGGCGCTGTACGGAGAAGAAGGCTTCGCCATGGAGGTCACTCCGGCCGTCCTTCTGCTCCTGGTCGGCATCGGCGTCTTTCTGATCGTTCATGCCAGCATCATCTGGGGCAGCTTCCAGATGATCCTCCAGGAAGGCGACTACACCGTCGCCAAAAAAGAAGAAAACCGGCGCAACGAGCCCTTCTCCGCGATCTACTGGTGCTCCGTAACCGCCATCTACCTTGCCTGGAGCTTCCTCACCATGGAATGGCACCGCACCTGGATCGTCTGGCCCATCGCCGGCGTCGCCTACGGCGTCCTCGAAGCCGTGCTGCGCTCGGTAAGGGCGAAGAACTAAAAAAAGACAGGCAGTACACATTGCATAGTCGGCGATGTGTACTGCCTTTACATTATGTCAACCGCTCATCGCAAAACCCCGCAGGACTCCGAATCCGCCAAATCCTTCATTTGACAAAGACCGCTCAATTTAGTATACTCATGTGTGCGTCCGGGGATTCCGGACCGAATGGAATAATTTCTATTTATTTCAGCTATCTGGAGAAGTACTCAAGTGGCCGAAGAGGCGCCCCTGCTAAGGGTGTAGGTCGTGAAAGCGGCGCGAGGGTTCAAATCCCTCCTTCTCCGTGGGTTAAAAAGTTGCGGGAAAGCCTATAAAACAGGCATTCCCGTGATTTTTTTGTCTCCGTTTCTC
>CADBNG010000224.1 GCA_902795985.1 uncultured Lachnospiraceae bacterium | reverse complement strand
GCGGGAATTTGAATAGAAATGAAATCGTTTTGTCATAAGTAATGCCTTTCCTAGATGTGATTTTAGAAGTGAATAAGAACTGTTTTCCGGAACCGGAAAAGAAATGCGCAAAAAAGCGATTAACCGTCTGCTAAATCATTCCAATCATCTCCTTTGTTCTGTAAGTTTTCCGGAGAAATTCCGGTCGGGGATCTTTCCGGTAAGAAACCGGAGCCCGGAGATGCCTTTTCAGGCAAAGAGAAGAAAATGCTGAAGCCGGAAGATCACCGGCCTTTTTCGAACAGAACGTTCTTCAGAATCAGCCTGGGTTTATACTAGCACAGTCAAAATCCGTTTGCAACTATTAATTTCGTTTTTTCGTATATTTTTGGCTGGCGCATTTTCCCTGCTAAATGAATGTTTTTCCTTTTGTGCTGTTTTTCAACACCAGGCGCCAGTCCCCTTTTGTTAAAAAGCGGGCCGGAACCGCTTCTTTTCCGAAGTCGGTCCCGGCCCTGACGGTTTTTCCTTCCTTTTCGATTATCGAATCATATAAACCAGATCCGCGAATTCCTCACGGTATTCGTCGCTCAGATCCACCTCGTCCAGCAGGTTCTTTACCTGGCGGAGGCTTCCGTCCGCCAGATATTCGCTGTCTTTGAGCACCATCGCGAACTCAGCCACCGCCGCGGCAAACGTAAAGTCTTCCGACGGCTTTTCCGTGTAGCTTTCTTCCGCAATCGGATACTCCAGCAATTCGGACTGATCCCTGTCCGGAGCCTTATAGCGAATGCTGAGTGTCAGCCATTCCCCGGAGTCTTCCGCCGTGCTTCGAAGCTGCGTATCCTGATACTTCAGTTCCTTTCCGGAACCATCCTTTCCGGCCGGAACCAGTTCATACAGCACTGTTACACTGTGGCCCGCTCCGATTTCTCCGCCGTCTTTTTTATCGTCGTCAAAGTCTTCCGCGGCCATGGCCCGGTTCTCGTAGCCAATCTGCCGGTAGGATTCCACATACGCGGGATTGAATTCGATCTGCAGCTTCACGTCCTTCGCCACGGTGTACAGGGTCGCGCCCATCTCCTCCACCAGTACTTTCTTTGCTTCCCGGAGGGAATCGATGTAATAATAATTCCCGTTCCCCTTATCGGCCAGCATCTCCATGCGGGAATCGCTGTAGTTCCCGCTTCCAAACCCGAGGACCGAAAGGAAGATTCCCTTCTCCTTTTCTTCCGTAATCAGGTCATAAAGGCCGCTCTCACTGGTAACTCCGACATTGAAGTCACCGTCCGAAGCGATGATCACGCGGTTGTTTCCGCCATCAATAAAGTACTGTTCCGCCAGGTCATATGCGCTGACGATTCCGGCGGCACCGTTCGTGGATCCATAGGCGTCCAGTTCTCTCAACGCGCGTAAGATCTTATTTGTATTGCTGCCATTGACGCCTTCCAGGACTATTTCATCGGATCCGGCATAGGTTACGATGGATACCCGGTCGTTTTCTCCCAGCTCTTCCGCCAGCATCCCGAACGCCTCTTTCAGAAGCGGAAGCTTATCGTCGGAATCCATCGATCCGGACACGTCAATCAGAAAGACCAGATTTGTATCAGGCGCGTTTTCAAGATCGATTTTTTCCGTCTGAAGTCCCAGCATCAGCAGCTTGTTTTCCGGATTCCAGGGGCAGTCGGCGATTTCCGCATTCACTCCGAAGGGTTCTCCCTCTTTCGGCCCGTCATAATTATAGGAAAAATAGTTGATCATTTCTTCAGCACGGACCGCGCCGGAAGGAATCTCATCCGGGGTGTATCCCCAGTTCAGCATTCTGCGAAGGTTCGCGTATGAAGCGGTGTCCACATCTGCGCCGAAAGTGGATAACGGAGAGGTCAGCACGGAACGGAAGCCGTTTTCCGGAATGGAGTCGTATTCCTCGGTATTAAACTCCGGAAAGGGCTCCGGCTCAAACCATTCTTCCCCTGTTTCCCAGGCCGCGGCCGCGCTTGCGCTGTCGTACACGTCTTCCGACATTTCAGGCATCATCTCCATCGACGCCGCAGCCGCTGTTTTTACCTGATTACTGTTTTCGGGTGTTTCAACCGTTTTTGCTTCATCCGTTGTTTCTACTGCGGGTTCATCCAACGCAGCGGGCTCCGGATCCGCTGTTACGGAATGGGACGCTGCCGCCGCGGATTCTTTCTTTTTCTCACTGGAAATGCTGTTTCCGCACCCGGATACCAGCAGGGCTGCTGCCAGGATGATACAAATAATGGACATTCCTCTTTTCTTCATGATGTTCTCCTCCGTTTTTGTCCGCCGCTGCGGCTTTTCACTCTTTTTCATTACCGGACAGGAATGGGGGTTTCGTGTCCTTCTGTAAAAGATACGGATGAAAAGAAAGCTTTTATGGGAAGAAACAGAAAATTTTCAAAAACATTTTAGCGGCATCCGTTTTTCCGGTTAAATTTCCCCGGAAATGCTGCCCCCTTTCCGATTAATAAGTAAAACAACAGCCCGGACTCCTTCATGGAATTCGGGCTGTGTCATGATACCTTATTCTTTTCTCAGTGCTTTACCGCCCGTATCCGGTACGTGTCAGGGCCGTCACCCGGATACTGTTCCAGATCAAACCGGTAGTTCTCCCCTTCCCTGAAGTCCGGAAGGCCCTCCGGTGTTTCATCATCCATAATCAGAAGGATCTCCGAACCGGACAGGAGCCCCTGGGAATCTTCGGAAACTGCCGCGCGGATCCGGAACTCTTCACCGTCTGAAATCTCACGGATCGTCAGGCTGATTTCCTGCAGGACCGTCCCTGCTTCCGACATCGCTTCTTCTGCCGGCTCCGCCGCTGCCATATTCTCCGGCTCGTCGACTTCCATTGACCCTAAGTCCATCTCTGTTGCTGTTTCTTCTGACGGGGCTGCCGCTGCAGCATTCACCTCAGAAGCAGCGTACGGAACGGCCGCTTCTGAAAACGTCTCTGCACTGGCTGCCGGAGCTTCTTCTGCATACGCCTCCTCCTGATCTTCATAGATCTCGGCATCGAAATCCGACGCAGAGGCTTTGCCTGCATTCGTCTCAGCGGCCCCTTTCTTTTCTTCTGCAGCGTCTTCCACTGCGCCTGCAGCGGCGTTGTATGTCACTGCTTCCGCCGTTTTCATCTCCGGAACGGCCGCTGTTTCTGCTGCGGCAGAACTCATCGCCGCGTTTTCTTTGGAAGCATGCTGCGTCAATGTAATCACCGGGATCAGGATCGCCGCGCATACGCAGGCAGCCGCGATCCCCAGATATCTTCTCCGGCGGAACGTTTTCACTTCTGTTTTTACTTCTTTTTCGGGCAGGGAGGTACGAATGCGGTCCCAGAGGTCCGGCATATCGGACCGGATCATTTCGGAATATTCTTTTTCCAGATCTTTACTCATATCCGTACCTCCTTAGTTTTTTCAGTGCCTCCCGGTATTTCCAGGTGACCGTGCCCATCGGCATGGACAGCAGCTCCGCAATCTCCTTAAAGGTATACCCTGTCATAATCTTCAGGTTGACGATTTCTCTCTCCGTCTGGTCCAGCTGCTGCAGAGCCTCTTTCAGGGTCATCTCCTCAACCAGACGGTCTTCGAAGCCGGTATCGGCTTCCTCCGGCGGAGACGTCCCGTCCCGGGAGCGTCCGGCAAAAGCCTCGTTTTCTTCCCTTTCCTCTCCTCCGGAAAGGTCCGACGCAATCTCCCGTTTTCGTTTTCGAAGAAAATCAATCGCCATATTTCTCGCGATGGCCGTCAGATAGGTCTTATGCCCGGAACCCGGCCGGTACTGTTCCGCCGTGTTCCAGAGACGTATGAAAAATTCACAGGAAACGTCTTCCGCATCCTCCTTATTCTGCAGTATGGCAAACACTACGGAATAGATATACGGAAGATAGGCTTCATAAATCTGTTTCAGCCCTTCCTGGTCTCCGCGGCAGATCCGTTTCATGCATTTGTCAAATGAACGGTCGTTCATCTCTTTCATAGGTGTTTTCTTTCCGCCTGATCAAGATACGATTCAGGATCCTTTTTTTATGGCCGGGTTCCCTTTTTTTTGAGAACCCCGCGGTTGAAACCGGTCTTTTCTCATGGTATGATGTACACCGGCTGCAGGATTCAGAGAATTATTATAATTGGATTGATCTGAAAGCACAAGGGAACCGTTCCATTCGGCCAGGCAAAAGAGGTTTTTGTATGAATATTCCGGTGATCGGAACCGTATTTACCGACATTAAAGGGCACCCTTACGACACCTTTCTCCCCACCGGAAGAAATGCCGGGTGGATTGAATACGTCCACGGCGGAGTCGGCCGGAATATTGCAGAGGACCTGGCTCGTCTCGGAGCGAAAACCGAGTTTGTCAGCCTCCTTTCCCCGGGAGGGACCGGAGACGACGTGCTTGCGCGTCTGCAAAGCGCCGGAGTCGGCACCCGGTTTATTAAGCGCTCGGAAAACGGATCCGGCACATGGCTCGCCGTTTACGACGAAACAGGTGAAGTCGCTGCTTCCATATCGGTACGCGCGGATCTTACCGCCCTGTCTGAAGTGCTGACGGAACATCACGACGAAATCTTCCCGTCCGCCGACTGCATCCTTCTTGAAATTGATATCGACACGGCCGCGGTTGAAAAGGTGTTCGAATACGCCGCTCAGTACGGAAAAAAAGTCTGCTGCGCGGTTGCGACCATGAGCCATGCCCTGGACAAAACCGATTATCTGAAAAAAGCGGAACTGTTCATCTGCAACCTTCAGGAAGCCGGCATGCTGTTTGACCGGGATCTTTCATCTCTGCCGGCGGAAGAACTGCTGCGGCTCCTTCCGGAACTGCAGGCGCTGTGCGGCATCCGCAATCTGATTATTACTCTTTCCGAACGGGGATCCGTCTATATTTCCGAAGCCGGGGAAACGGGGTTCTGTCCCGCTCAGCCTTCCCATCCGGTGGACACTACCGGAGCCGGCGACTCATACTGCGCCGGAGCCGTCATGGCTCTTTCCGCCGGTCTTCCCCTTTCGAAAGCCTGTGAATACGGAGCGATCGTTTCCGCTGCTGTTGTCTCCTCCGCTGAAAACGTCTACTGCGGAGAAAAAATAAAAATGAACGGAGTTAACGTATGAATTACCGACTGAAGAACGGAACCCTTCTTCTTTATGAGGACAACCGGTTCCGTATCGCCAACGACGACCTTTATATCCGCGGAAATGAAATTCTGTCGGTCGGAAAGCAAAGCCCCGATCCGGCCTGCGTTTTCGAGGAAATCGATGCCTCCGGCCTGCTGATCATGCCGGGACTGATCAATATGCATACCCATGCCTATATGACCATCCTCCGAAACTTTGCGGATGACGTGGATTTTGCCGAATGGCTGTTTGGCCGCATCGATCCTGCGGAAGGAAAAATCACTCCGGAGGATGCCTACATCGCCAACCTTCTGGCCTTTGCCGAAATGATCCGCAGCGGCACCACCACCTATGTGGACATGCATATGTTCAAAGGCAAATCCCCGGGAGCCGCAAAAGACGCCGGAATGCGCGCCTTTATCGGCCGGGGCCTTGTGGGCGGGGACCTTTACGGAGACGGTCTCAGCCGTTTTTCCGAAGCTCTGGAAGAAAAGGAACAGTATGAAAGCGACCGGATCCGTTTTACCATCGCGCCTCACGCGATTTACACCTGTTCCCCGAAGTTTTACGAACAGGCGGCCGAGGCTGCACGGAAATATGGTCTGTTAAAGCAGACCCACCTGTCCGAAAGCCGTACCGAAGTTTCGGACTGTCTGGAAAAATACGGCAAAACCCCGCCTCAGATCATGAAGGAAACCGGCTTCCTCGATGGCGGAGCCATCCTGGCCCACTGCGTCCATCTTCAGGAGGAGGATTATGAACTGCTGAGGGAAACCGGCTCCACCGCCGTCACAAATCCCGCAAGCAACGCCAAGCTCGGCAACGGTTTTGCCCCGGTTTCAAAGATCCTTGAAAACCAGATCAATCTCTGCCTCGGCACAGACGGCACGGCGAGCAACAATACGCTGAACCTGTTCCGTGAAATGGGCCTTCTCTCGCTCATCCATAAAGGAATCCATGAAGATCCCACCTGCCTCCCGGCGACACAGATCCTGGCGGCCGTTACGGTTAACGCTGCCAAAGCGCTCGGAATGGAAGGAAAACTCGGCATCATTAAGGAGGGCGCTGCTGCCGACCTGATTTTCCTGGATCTGAAAGAGCCCTCTCTCTATCCGAACAATAACATTATCTCGTCTTTATGCTACTCTGCCGTCGGCTCGGAAGTCCGGGACGTCATGATCGCCGGAGAGTTTGTTATGAAAAACCGTGAACTGCTGACCATCGATATGGAACGTGTTTATAAAGAAAGCGAAAGCTGGAAGCGTTTCCGCTGAACCGGTCCGCCAAATTGAATGGAGTAAAAACATGAGTATTATCAAAGATCCTTCCCTTGCGCCTTCAGGTCTGAAAAAAATCGACTGGGTCCGGTCCTTTATGCCGGCCCTGTCGGAAATCGAAAAACGTTTTGAAGAAGAAAAACCCTTTGCCGGGATGCGCATTGCCGTTTCCGTGCATCTGGAAGCCAAAACCGCCAATCTCGGCCTCGTCCTGAAAAAAGGCGGAGCCGAAGTTTTCCTGACCGGATGCAATCCCCTTTCCACGCAGGACGACGTTGCCGCCGCCACGGCCGAACTCGGAATCAACACCTTCGGCAAGTACGGTGTTTCCATGGAAGAATACGAGGATCTGCTGGCGGAAACGCTGAGCTGTCATCCCCATTATATCGTGGATGACGGGGGAGACCTGATCAGCCTGCTTTGCGGCCGCTGCTCCGATTATGCCGACCAGCTCATCGGAGGCTGCGAAGAAACCACAACCGGTATTCACCGTCTGCGCGCCCGTGAACGGGAGAACGCCCTTCCCTGCGCGATGATGGCGGTTAACGACGCAAAAGCAAAGCATTACTATGATAACAAATACGGTACCGGCCAGTCCGCATGGACCGCGATCATGAACACCACCAACCTGATCGTCGCCGGCAAGACGGTTGTCGTCTGCGGATACGGATGGTGCGGTAAAGGCGTGGCCATGCGCGCAAAAGGTATGGGCGCAAATGTTATCGTTACCGAAATCGATCCCTTCAAAGCCCTGGACGCCACCATGGACGGCTTCCGGATCATGCCGATGGATGAAGCCGCCAAATACGGCGACCTGTTCGTAACTGTCACAGGCTGCAAGGACGTCATCGTCGAACGCCATTTTGCCCTGATGAAGGACAATGCCATCCTGTGCAACGCCGGTCACTTCGACTGCGAAATAGACGTGGCAAAGCTGCGGGAAATCGCCGTTTCTTCGGAAACCCGCCGGGAAAACATCATCAGCTACCGTCTGGCGGACGGACGCACCCTGAACGTTCTCGGTGAAGGCCGTCTGGTAAACCTGGCCTGCGGTATCGGCCATCCCGCCGAGATTATGGACATGTCTTTCGCCGTTCAGGCCCTCAGCCTGAAATGGCTTCTGGACCACAGAGCCGAACTCACCCGGAAAGTCTATGACATTCCGGCTTCCATTGATGATGAAATCGGCCGTTACAAACTGGCTGCAATGGGGCTGTCCATCGATAAGCTTACACCGGAACAGGAAGCGTATCTGGCGGGATTCTAAAGGACGCGGATATTAAAAAGCACTATAATCGTATGTATGAAAAACCGGGCCCAGGGTCCGGTTTTCATACATCGCAAAGTTATAATTTGTTAAACAGTATGATTTTATGCACATTGCCTGATCTGTTTCCTGCATCTCACAGTTATTTTCCTCAAAAGGTATGAACGCATGGCCAAATGATGTTTAAGGAAAATAAGCCGGTTCACTTTTTCGCCCGCTACGGGAACATGCGCGCGGTTCTGATTCAGCGGAACGGCAGCTCATCCTCAACTCCATCCGGAATCTTCATAAAGCCATCCTCCGTATTGGATGTCTGCGTCCCGGCCGGTTTAGCAGCCTTTGCCGCTGCAGGACTATAGTCGGATTTGCTTTCCGCAAATTCCTGGTCCTCAATGATAACGTCTGTGGTATAGACTTTACTTCCTTCCCGGTTGGTATAACTGCCGGTCTGGATTCTTCCGGTCACAGCAATCCTGATCCCCTGGTGGAAATACTTCTCCGCGAATTCAGCGGCCTTCCCGAAGGCAACACAGGGTATAAAATCCGCAGACTGATCTCCATCCCGGCGGAACCTGCGGTCTACCGCCAGCGTATATCTCGCAACAACCGT
>CADBNG010000223.1 GCA_902795985.1 uncultured Lachnospiraceae bacterium | reverse complement strand
GAAGAGAAATACGCTGCAGCAGATCCGGCTGTTTATTATCGGCATTTTGTTTATTCTTGTCAGCTTTCTGCTCCAGGATAAGATTCATGCGGTATGGATCACCGTTATTTCCACGATCGGCGCGTTTTCCGTGTGGGAAGCGACCAGCATCTGGATTATTAAAAATCCCCAGCTGAGGGAAAGACGGCTGCGGATCAGGCTGCTTCGGGATTATTTGAATATTGTCATTGAAAAAGCGGACGGACCGCAGGAGCCGGAAGTCTGCGGCGAATAACTGTCCGGGGCCGCCGGCTGTCCGGCAGTCCAAAAAGACGGTGAACGAAGAGAAGGGGCTATGGCGAAGCAATTTCAGAAACCGAATACGGATTTTTCGAAAGGGCCTGTGTGGAGATGTATCCTTGCACAGGCCGTTCCGCTGATGATCGCGCAGTTCGTGCATCTTCTCTATAATGTGGTGGACCGGATTTTCATCGGGCATATGGCCTCTGTGGGGAGTATGGCCCTCACCGGCGTAGGACTCACTTTTCCCATTATTACGCTGATTATGGCTTTCGCAGCGCTGTTCGGTCTGGGCGGCGTTCCTCTGTTCTCCATTGAACGGGGGGCGGGGCATAATGAAAAAGCGGCGAAAATCCTGGGAAATTCCTTCAGCCTGATCCTGATCAGTTCGGTCATCCTGATGGCGGTATGCTATCTCTTCGGCAAACCCATCCTGTTCGCGTTCGGAGCCAGCGCGGATTCCTGTGTTTATGCGCTGGAATATCTGAATATTTATCTGATCGGCACGGCATTTTCCATGATCGCCACCGGGATGAACGGCTATATTAATGCCCAGGGTTTTCCGAAAACGGGAATGCTTTCCATTATCATCGGCGCGGCCGTCAATATCGGGCTGGATCCGGTCTTTATCTTTACCCTTCGCATGGGCGTTGCCGGCGCGGCGCTGGCAACGGTCATCAGTCAGGTGATTTCCGCGGCGATCGTGCTTCATTTCCTGTTCGGAAAACGGGCCGTCATTCCTCTGACGATTCAGAATATGCCGGTTAAAAAAGAAATTGCCCTGCCCATCTGCAAACTGGGAACCTCCAATTTCATTATGCAGGGCACAAACTTCCTGGTGCAGGTAGCGTGCAATACGACGCTTCAGATGTATGGCGGCGATGTTTTTGTCGGTGTAATGACGATCGCAAACTCGGTCCGTGATGTTTTCATGCTGCCCATTCACGGCCTTGGCAGCGGGACCCAGCCGGTAATCGGCTATAATTACGGCGCGAAGAAGTATCACCGGGTGCGGGAAGGCATTAACTTCAATACCGCTGCCGCGGTGATTTATACGCTGGCCGCGTGGATTATTGTCATTTTACTGCCGCGGCTCTGGTTCGGCATTTTTACGGATGACACGGCAATGATCGATGCCGGCGTCGATATGCTGCGGATCTATTTCTTCGGGTTTATCTTTATGGCTCTGCAGTTCTCCGGGCAGACAGCCTTCCAGGCGCTGGGAGATGCCCGGCATGCCATTTTCTTTTCACTTCTTAGGAAGGCCATTATTGTGGTCCCGCTGACCCTTCTGCTTCCGGCGGCAGGCTTTGGCGTTAAAGGGGTCTTTCTGGCGGAACCGATTTCCAATATTGCCGGCGGTCTGGCCTGTTTTATCACCATGAGGCTGACGGCAATGAGGAAAATGCGGAAGCTGGAACAAAGCGGCTGAGCAAGGAGAACGGTCTTTTACGCAGCCGTTTTCTTTTCATTCAGGCCTTCCTGCCGTCGGACACGTTTTTTAAAGAGCAAATTCTGTGATTTTGTGAATTATCCGGCGGTTTCTGATTGTATTTTTCCCTTTGATTTGATAGAGTAAAAACAGGGATATATTCCTTTCTTCTTTGTGTATTCCGAAATAAGGAAGAAAGGAAAATGGGACGGCAGGAAACCGTTCCGGTATCGCAGAGCGCGGACAGACAAGGAGACGAGCGAATGAAAATAGACCTTAACAAAATACCATTCAGTGTAAAGAATTCCTATATGGCGGTTTCGGCACTGTCGAAAGAATACCGGCTTCCGGATGCCGGCCTGTATCTGCGTACGGTACGCGGATCGGCGGAACGTTCCATGGTCGCGAAGCTGACGCCTCTTTTCAATGGAAAGGAAGAGGAATATAAGACCTCTCTGGATATGACCACTCTGATCCTTACCCATGGAGACCAGAACATCGAGTTCTGCTTCGCCGATGAAAAAACCATTCTGGTGCGCGGTGAGGCAGGCACCGAAATGATAGTGGACTTCATGACGGAAAAATACAAGAACGACTATATTTACGACATTCAGCAGAAGGCCTATACGCTGTATATGGCGAACTGCTACAAGAACAACTGCCGTTATCTGATCTGGGCGCTGAGCAACAAGATTGCGCTGGAGCAGGAATGGCAGGGCCAGGTGGCGCAGTACTCCCGCCTTAGAGTGGGAAGCTCCGACGGATTCATGTTTGCCATCCAGGAGGTCAATACCGAATGGAGCGGCAAAGTCCGTAAGTTTGATTTCGGCGCCAGCAAGCATGAGACCCAGCTGGGTTTTCTGGAATTCTACAATACAATCGGACCGTTCCCGCTTCAGTATCGGAAGAACGTTGCGCCGGCGATCTATCTGGCATGGAGCAGCTTCGTAGAGGAGAGCGGCCTGCTGGCCAGCGATTCCATGCTGTTTTCCAAGGGGTGGCTGACCGATAAGGCCGGCGGCAACCTCAATTATGCCGCCTGGGTTCTTTCCTACAAGAATCCGAAGATGGCATGGAAGCAGTTTATGGCCCAGTTTGCCATGATGGACGAGACCGGCCGTCTGCCCGATGATTTCAATGATTCCTTTGTGCGCTGGAATCATGTGAAGCCGCCGATCCAGGGCTGGATCCTTTCCAAGATGATGAAGCGCATGAAGATGGACCGGGATCAGATCGTCGAAGCCTATCTCGTTCTCAGCAAGGCAACCCGCTGGTGGCTGAAATACCGGGATTTCCGACGGGAAGGCCTGTTTATCTATGATCATCCGAAAGATTCCGCATGGAACCATTGTACGATTTTCGATACGACTCCGATGGTGGCAAGCCCCGAGCTGCAGGCTTTCCTGGTTCTGCAGATGGAAGTCGTCGCGAATCTGGCGGAGGAACTGGGAATCGAAAATGAACAGAAGTTCTGGAAAAAGAAATCGGAATATTATCTGGAGAAGCTGCTGGAGCGCCTGGTCCGGAACAATCTGCCGGTGGCGGTCGACTGCAATACCGGTGAATGGATCGAGAGCGACTGCCTGCTTCCCTATGAATTCCTGATTCTGGGCGAACGGCTTCCGAAAGAGGTCCGTGACGCCAGCATTGAGGTCATAAAGAGCGGAAAATTTGAAACGGAATACGGCCTGACGACGGAAAGTCCCCAGAGTCCCAAATATGATCCGGATTCCAAATTCCGCGGCGGGATCTGGGCAGTCCCCGTCCTGTTCATGGCGGACGGCCTGGACGAATGCGGCGAGAAGGCAATGGCGCAGGAGAAGCTGACCAAGTATCTGGACCTTGTGCGGGAAGAGCGTTTTTCGGAACACTACAACTCCCGGACAGGGAAGAATGCAGGACCGACGCTGTATACCACCACTGCCTGCACTTATCTGATTCTGCTGCATGAATTCCGGGACAGCCTGTAAAAGGCCATCCTTTACGATAAAACGCGGAAAGATCATAGAACGAAGGAGCGATCTGAATGAGAAAGCTGAAAGTCAAAAGGGATATTGAATGCATGAACTGTCTGGCGTGCACGCTGGAGTGCTCCAGCCTGTACTTCAAGGACAGCAATCCGGATAAGGCCGGTCTGCGGATCGACATCAAGTCCAAAAAAGAACCGAACCTCACCAAACCCATTGTCTGCGTCCAGTGCGGAAACTGCGCGGACGCCTGCCCGAATCATGCGATCACGCAGAACAAGCTGGGCGTGTATATCGTGAACAAAGGCCTCTGTGACGGCTGCGGGGAGTGTGTGGAAGCCTGCCCCTTCGGCGTAATGAGAAAGCCGGAGGATGAAAAATTTGCCTTCAAATGCATCACCTGCGGGAAATGCGCGGTAGTCTGCCCCATGGAGATCATGGAGGTTGTCAACAGCTGAAGAGGTATTGCTGTGAGGAACGGTCTGCTCTGCAGGCCGTTCCTTTTTTTCAACAGGGAGGAGAACCATGAGGAAGAATCTGTTCGCCATCTGCATTGCCACAACAGGAATCCTGTATGCAGTGCTTGCGGTTATTATTCTGCTGCTCTGCTGGTTTACCGAGATTCCGCTGCTGATCGGCGTGGTCGTTTCTGCCGTCATTATTGTTCTGCAGTTCCTTCTGGGGCCGTTTCTTACCGATCTGACGATGAAATGGTTCTACCGGATCCGTTTCGGAGCGGAACTCCCGGATTATCTGAAGCTTTTTATTACGGATATCTGTGCGGAAAAGAATATGAAATATCCGAAGATCGGGGTGATTAACGACGGAGGTCCCAATGCCTTTACGTACGGCCGGACCAAAAATTCCGCGAGAATCGTCCTGACCCGGGGTATCTTTGATCTGCTGTCCGAAGATGAGGTCAAGGCCGTTGTAGCGCATGAGATGGGTCATGCCTGTCATTATGACATGCTGTTCATGACGGTTGTGCAGCTGGTACCGTTCGTTCTGTATACCGCAGCGGAGATTCTGCTTCGAACCAACAGCGAGTCTTCTTCCGGCGACAGTGAAGGAAAAAACTATGCCGCGGTTTTCGGACTCGTCTGCTTTGTGCTTTATTATGCCACGCAGTACATCATTCTGTGGCTTTCGAGGAACCGGGAATACTACGCGGACCAGTTTGCCGCCCAGGTTACGAAAAATCCCAATGCCCTGGCCAGCGCGCTGGTCAAAATCGGTTTCGGCCTGAGTACCCAGTCCGAAAAGAAGGGGAAGAGCGGAACGGCGACCTCCTCCAATACGCTGGGCATCTTCGACGCGCATCAGTCCAAATCCATGGTCGTCAGCTGCTTCCGGGACGGAGAAGTTCAGAAATCCAGCATCCGCGGCGCCATGAAATGGGAAATGTGGAACGTCTGGGCGAAATGGTATGAGCTGAATTCCACCCATCCCCTGATTTCCAAGCGTCTTCTGGCGCTTTCGGAACAGTCTCCGGAATACGGACAGGCCCCGTTCATCGAATTCAACCTTCAGAAGCCCGAATCCTATGTGGATGATTTCTTCCGCGAAGTGGCCATCATGTTCTGCCCCTGGATTCTGCTGATCGTGGGCTTAATCGTCGGACTGGTCAACCGGGAGCAGATGTTCTTCTGGTTCGGCCTTTTCGGGATTCTGGCGATGCTGGGCTTTCTGTTCAAGTTCCTGTACACCCATCCGAACCGGAACTATCCGGAAAGAACGGTGGAAGAACTGCTGCAGGAGGTCAAGGTCTCCGGAATTACCAGCATTCCCTGTACCCTTAACGGAACCGTAATCGGACGCGGCGATCCGGGCTGCATCTTCAGCGAAGATTTCATTCTTCAGGACCGGACCGGGATCGTCTTCCTGGATTACAACCAGCCGCTGTTTATCATCAATAAGATTTTTGCGCTTTTCAAGGCAAAAAAGGTGCTGGACCGCACGATTGTGGCCAAAGGCTGGTACCGCCGCAGCCCCGTGCCTTTTGTGGAACTGTATACCATGGAAGTGGACGGGAAAACGAAAAAATGCTATACCTACATCTTCGGCATCGTTCTCCGGGTGATCCTGCTGGCGGCCTTCGCCGCGCTGTTTGCGCTGACGATGCTTAAAATTCTGTAATAAAGAAAAAGGGGCTTTTCGGGGAGAATGAGCGGAAGAAAACATTACGCATGGGTAATCTGCGCGGTCGGTCTGTGGATTTCCCTTTGCAATATGGGCCTTTGCAGCAACATTCTCACCATTTACCTTCCGTTTATCGAAAAAACCGGGATCAGTGACAGTATGGGCAGCGCCATTATTTCCGTGCGCTGCCTGTTTTCCTTTCTGTCCATGTTCATAGTGGACTATCTTTACTGGAAGCTCTCCCTGCGGAAAGGCATCTTCCTTGCGTCTTTGATCGGCGCTGCCGCGCCGCTGGTGTTTTTTATCGGAGGCGCGCCGGCCTATTTCTGCGGAGCGGCCATGGCGGGCATCGCTTACGGAGCCGGATGCATCTATCCGGTCTCCCTCCTGATCACCAACTGGTTCAGTACGCACAGGGGGCTGGCCCTGGGAGTCAGCTCGGCCGGATCCGGTGTGGCCACCATGCTGATCCTTCCGATGATTTCCTCGGTTATTCTGAATCATTCCCTGAGAACGGCGTTTCTGGTGCATGCGGGCATTCTGTTTTCCAGCGCTGTGGTGATTTTCTTTCTGGTACGGGATACCCCGGCGGAAAAAGGTCTGCAGCCTTACGGACAGGCCGTTGATCAAACGAAGCGGACCGATCCGAAGGAGGCCCCGGCGCTTCCCAAAAAGCTTCTCTGGATCCTGGCCGTTATGATGCTGATCAACGGAGGGATCGGACTGGCGTTTTCGGGTCATCTTTCCGTACTGACCATCCATGCCGGATACAGTCCGGAAACGGCAGCCAGCGTGATTTCCATTTTCGGGCTGGTACTGATCTTCAGCAAGTCCATGGCCGGCGCCATGGCGGACCGGTTCGGAACCCGCCGCAGCAGTATGCTGCTGATCCTGACCTTTATTGCCGGCTGCTTTTTCGTCCTTCCGATGGACGGCATACGGACGCTCTGGTGCTATCTCCTGGTAATCCTGGTGGGCTTTGGCGCTTCGGTTTTCAATGTGGGTCCGCCGCTTTGGGCCCAGGACCTGGATCCGGCGCACTACGCGAAAACGCTCCGCTGGCTGCAGCTTTTCTACAACCTGGGCGGCGTAGCCCTGTCTTCGCTTCCCGGAATCATCGCGGAGTTTACCGGCGAATACGCCAGTTCCTATCTGCTTTTTGCGGCCCTGATGGCGGTTAGTCTTTTCATCCTGCTGTGGGTCTATTGTTTTGTGGGCAAAAAGCTGCGGCCGGCCGCCTGATACTGCGCGGGCGAAGCCGGGTGTTAACCCGTTTTGTTAGTTTTCAGTGAAAATTTTTTAAAAAACCCTTGTCTTTTACGCTTTGCCGTGGTAAACTGGCACAAACCGTTGAGGAAGAGTAGTAAATCCTGTCCCTGCCTAAGGAGAGAGCCGCGGATGGTGGGATCGCGGATGGAAACACAGGATCGAATGGACTTCTGAGGGCGAGCAGAACAGCGAGAGCTCAGTATGTGAGACGGAGTAGGGCGCTCCGTAATCAAATGCCGGCGTATGATGGTACGCGCTGAGTGGGTACGACTGTACCAAGCCGGGTGGCACCGCAGGACGATTGTTTCTATCGCCCTGTCCCAGCAAATTGTGGGACAGGGCGTTTTTGTATTCATAAAACTCCTTTCCCCAGGACTCAGAGCTGCTGTATCGGCCCGTAAACGAAACGGTACAGCGAACAGAATGAAGATACGGAAAGGAGAAAACATCATGTACAAAGACATTCTGGCGAAACTGACCAATGGCATCGACATCAATGAAGAAGAAGTTCTGGAAATCATCACCGATATCCGGGAAGACCGGCTGACCGAAGGACAGATCTCCGGTTTCCTGGTGGCCCTTGTCATGAAAGGGACGACCCTGGAGGAAACCGCTTATATCGCAAAAGCGATGAGGGAAAACTGTATTCCCATCTGCCCGAAGACCGCTGCGGAGACCATGGATACCTGCGGAACGGGCGGCGGGCTTTCCACTTACAATATTTCAACGGCAACGGCGCTGATTGCGGCGGCAGCGGGCATTCCCGTCGCCAAGCACGGCAGCCGTTCCATCTCCAGCCTCTCCGGCAGCGCGGATGTTCTGGAAGCGCTGGGCGTGAATATCGATCTCACCCCGGAGCAGGCGGCGGAACTGATCGAAAACATCAACATTTCCTTTATCTATGCCCCGTTGTTCCATCCGGTCATGGGAAAAGTCCTGGCGCCGGAGGCCGCGCTGGGCATCAAAACCATCTTTTACACCATCATCGGACCGCTCATTAATCCGGCCTTTGCGCCCCGGCATCTGCTGGGCGTGTACAAACCCGAACTGCTGCAGCAGGTGGCGACCGTGGCGAAGGAGATCGGCTATACCCGCGCCATGTTTGTTCACGGACTGGACGGGCTGGACGAGATTTCCCTGCTGGGAAAAACCCGGATTCTGGAGCTGAAGGACGGAGGGCTTTCGGAATATGAAATCGCTCCCGAAGATTTCGGTCTGAACCGCTGCACTCTGGAAGAGATCAAAACCGGCACGCCGGCGGAAAACGCGGCCACGATCCGCGGCGTCTTCGACGGTTCGATAACGGATGCCCGCAGGGATGCCGTGCTGCTGAACGCGGCAGGAGCCCTGATCATCGGGGATAAGGCGGAGAGCTTCGCGGACGGCATCGCGAAGGTGGCGCAGATCATCGACAGCGGAAAAGCGGCCGCCAAGCTGGAGGAACTGGTAAAGGAATCCAATGCCTTTGCCGGAAAGTAATCCTTTCGGCCCGCATGGCAGACAGAAAAAAAGCCGCGGAATGCGGAAGGCAGGAGTGTGAAAATGCAGGATTTTCTGAGGGCATTACAGGAGAAAAAACGGTCCGGGGCGATCCCGGTCATCCCGGACCTGAAGTGCTATTCCCCGAAAGACGGAGAGCTGATGAACGGGCGGGATCCGGTTCATCTTGCCCGGACGCTGGAAAAAGCCGGCGCAGCGGCCCTTTCCGTGGTAACGGAGGAAAAGGAGTTCCGCGGATCTGTGGAAATGCTGAGGAAAGTCTGCGAAGCCGTGAAGATCCCGGTCCTTCGGAAAGACTTTATTGAAACGGAGGAGGATCTGGACGAAACTTCTGCCGCCGGGGCTTCCGCCGTTCTTCTGATGTATTCCTGTCTGGGAGAGGAGAAGCTGACCCGACTGTATCATGCCGCGCGGGCACGGACTCTGATGCCTTTTGTGGAGACCCATACCGAACAGGAGCTGGCGATGGCAGAGGCACTCAGCGCGCCGCTGGTGGGAATCAACAACCGGGACATTCTGAAGCTGGAACGGGATGACGGAGATGTTTCCCACGCGGCAGGGCTGCTGGAGAAGGCGCCGCAGGCATTTCTTGTGGTGGAAAGCGGCCTGAAGGACGGCCGGGACGTGCGGAGGGCCGTGAAGGCCGGCGCGGACGCCGCCCTGATCGGTACCGCGATCCTGAAAGGAGAGGATCCGGCGGTGACGTTTCATTCCCTTTCCCGCAGGGCCGGGCTGAAAATCTGCGGCGTGATGAATCCGCAGGATGCGCTGCTTTGCGCGGCCTTCCATACGGATATCACCGGATTTGTGGTGGATTATCCCGTACCGGTCCCCTGGAATATCCTTCCCGGGACGGCAGAAGAACTGATCGGCAGTGTGCGGGGAAAGACGCAGACCTGTGTCGTAACAGGAGGCCCGACCGAAAAGGTTCTTCAGCTGGCAAGGAAACTGAGGCCTGACTGGATTCAGCTGCATTATAAGGAAACACTGGAGGAAACGATCCGGACGGCAAAGGCTTTGCAGGAGGAGGGAATCCGCGTGATCCGGAGCATTCCGAAAGACCCGGCGGTCTGTCGGGAGATGTTCGGGACAGCGGAATTTCTAAGGATAGCAAAAGAACTTGTCGGCAGTACCGTTGATGCCCTCCTGTTCGACAGCCGGGACGGAGAGAATGCCGCGGCCGGCGGAGGCAGTATTTTCTCCATCGCCGCGGAAGCGGGAAGCGCTGCGGCCTGGGCGGAAGGAAAAGGAATCTTCATCGGCGGCGGAATCACTTCAGAGAATGTCAGAAACGCGATGAACCTGTTCTCGCCGGACCTGGTCGATGTGATGACGGGCGTTGAAGACGCCCCGGGCAGAAAATCCCCGGAAAAGATCCGGATCCTGACTGCGGCTATGGCAGCGGTCGGGGCATAAAACAAAAAGATAAAAGAAAGACCGCCGGAGTCCGTAGGGCGGCAGAGGTGCATAAAAATGGCAAAGGGAAGATTCGGAAAACATGGCGGGCAGTACATCCCCGAGACCCTGATGAATGCGGTGATCGAGCTGGAGAAAGCCTATGATTATTATAAGGACGAACCGGAATTCAACCGGGAACTGACAGAACTGTTCAATGAATACGCGAACCGCCCCTCCCGGCTGTATTACGCCAGGAAAATGACCCGGGATCTGGGAGGGGCGAAAATCTATCTGAAAAGGGAAGACCTGAATCATACGGGCGCCCATAAAATCAACAACGTTCTGGGTCAGGCCCTTCTGGCGAAAAAGATGGGAAAGACCCGTCTGATCGCCGAAACCGGCGCGGGACAGCACGGTGTGGCAACGGCCACCGCCGCGGCGCTGTTCGGCATGGAATGCGTGGTTTTCATGGGGGAAGAAGACACAAAGCGACAGGCGCTTAACGTCTACCGCATGCGGCTTCTCGGGGCCGACGTCATCCCGGTCAAAACAGGCACAGGTACCCTGAAGGACGCGGTATCGGAGGCCATGCGGGAGTGGACGACCCGCATCAGCGATACGCATTACTGCCTGGGATCCGTCATGGGGCCGCATCCTTTCCCGACGATTGTTCGGTTTTTCCAGGCGGTGATCTCCCGGGAAATCAAAGAACAGATGCTGGAGAAGGAAGGGCGCCTTCCGGACGTGGTCGCGGCCTGTGTGGGCGGCGGTTCCAATGCCATCGGGTCCTTCTATCATTTTATCGGAGAAAAGCAGGTCCGCCTGATCGGCTGCGAGGCGGCCGGACGGGGCGTGGATACGTTTGAAACGGCGGCGACCATTGCGACCGGCCGGGAAGGAATCTTCCACGGCATGCGTTCCTATTTCTGTCAGGACGAATTCGGACAGATCGCCCCGGTTTATTCCATTTCCGCCGGACTGGATTATCCGGGTATCGGGCCGGAACATGCGTATCTGCATGATATCGGACGGGCGGAATATGTCCCGGTCACGGATGAAGAGGCGGTGGAGGCGTTTGAGTATCTTTCCCGTACGGAAGGCGTGATTCCGGCGATCGAATCGGCCCATGCGGTTGCGCACGTTATGAAGATCGCCCCGGAGATGGACAGGGACCGGATCATTGTCATTACCCTTTCCGGCCGCGGCGACAAGGACTGCGCCGCCATCGCGAGGTATCGGGGCGAGGACCTTTCGGAATAAAGAGTACCGGTTTGAAAAGACAGCGCCGGAATCGGAAGAGGACGGCAGACAGGAGAGTATTATGAACAGAATGGATCGTGTGTTTGCGAACGGGAAGGCCTTCATTCCTTTCATCACCTGCGGGGATCCGGATCTTGAGACGACGAAAAAAGCCGTTCTTGCGGCAGCGGAAAACGGAGCGGACCTGATAGAACTGGGCATCCCGTT
The DNA here is from genome assembly GCA_902795985.1 of uncultured Lachnospiraceae bacterium. The sequence continues at coordinate 1,908 of CADBNG010000223.1, read as the reverse complement.
TTCGGATCCCACGGCGGAAGGCCCGGTCATTCAGGAAGCGAACCTGCGGGCGCTTAACGGGGGCGTCACAACCGACAAAATCTTTGATCTTGTCCGGGAGCTCCGGAAGGAAACGGATATTCCGCTGGCGTTTATGACCTACGCGAACGTGGTGTTTTCCTACGGGACCGATCGTTTTCTGGAAAGCTGCGCGGAATCCGGAATCGACGGGCTGATCCTTCCGGACCTGCCCTATGAGGAGAAAAACGATTTCCTTCCCGCCTGCCGGAAAAGCGGTGTGGCCCTGATTTCCCTGATCGCGCCGACCTCCGACGACCGGATCGCCATGATCGCGCGGGACGCGGAAGGCTTTATCTATCTGGTATCCAGCCTCGGGGTAACCGGAATGCGCAGTGAAATCACCACAGACCTGGATTCCATTGTTTCCGTGATCCGGGAGAACACAAACGTGCCCGTTGCCATCGGCTTCGGCATCTCTGACCCGGAAATGGCCCATCGGATGGCGGCGAAGGCCGACGGAGTGATTGTCGGCTCGGCCATTGTCCGGCGCATGGAAAAATATAAGAAAAAAGCTCCCGAAGAAGTGGGAGCTTTTGTGAAAAGCATGAAGGAAGCGGTTTTGCGTGCCGGGTGAATTCTTTGAACAAGGGAAACGTCCCCCCTGTCCATGCCGGCTGCCGTCAAACGGGGGATTCTTTCCCCAGTTGCGCGTATCCCCGCCGGATCGTACTGATCTGGCGGCTGACGCGGCCGTATACGGCTTCACTGCCGCCGCCGCTCATCTCATGGGTCAGGTATTCGGGCCGGATTCGTTCCAGCAGCTGAACGCAGTCGGTGTCGGTCCAGGGATGATGCAGGTCCACATGGAGGATGTGTTTGTAGGTGCGGTTCAGCTGTGCCAGGTATTCATCGGGATAATCATCCGGAAGGAAACCGACGTTCTTGCGGGTATAGCTGCCGCTGACGCTCTGATGGAAGTGCATGCCCCGGATCCGTTCGGATAAAGAACCGTGCCGGTCCAGCATCTCCATAACATAATGGATGCCTTCCTTCTGACTGCGGAGGTACCGGTTGGTGTTCATCAGATGTCCGGTGTCCAGCAGGATTCCGGTGCGGGGATAGCGGATGCCGGAAAGAAGCCGCTCGGTTTTTTTCGGATCCGTGAAAGTGAAGCCGGGCCACCACTGGTTTTCCACCAGGAAATCAAAGGTCGGTTCGGCGTCTTTTAAGAGCTCATTGATGATCTCGACCGACGCGTCGATCACGTCTTCATCGGAATGCAGCCAGCGGTAGGTAAAGCATTCCTCATTCGAGACTTCGGAAACATGGAAGACCATATAGGCCGGATCCAGCCGCAGGGCGCGGGCGAAATCTTTCTGATAGATCTTCAGAATGTTTTCCGGTTCCGTACCGCCGAACGCCAGCGTGAGATTTTCATCCAGCGGGAAATGGGCGCGGACTCTTTCCATATCGCCGCGGTAGAAATCAATCCATTCCGGAAAATAGGTCAGATGGTAGCCGGTCAGGAGATCCTTCGGAAAATCCTCCGGGATTTCCTCCCCGGTCCAGATGGCTTCGATGCCGTCACAGCCGGTTTTCTGCACTTTTCTGCGGAGCCGGTCCCATCCGCCGGCCTGATCCCGGTACCAGGCATCCAGGGGGAAATTAATGCTGTTGATCACTGATTTTCTCCTTTTTCGGAAGGCGCTTCTGTATCGGCGTCCGGAGAATCTCCGGCAGAGACAGAGTCCGGATTGCTGTCGGGAGCCGGCGCGTCCGGGATTGCTGCCGTTTCATTTTCCGGCGCAGGAGCCTCTGTTTGGGCGTCCTTTTCGTTTTCCCGGAGCCGGGTCTGATTTTCCTCCGCCTGACGTTTATTATGCCGGCGTTCCAGCCAGGGCATGAAGT
>CADBNG010000222.1 GCA_902795985.1 uncultured Lachnospiraceae bacterium | reverse complement strand
GATCTTCCTTCTTCTCCGCCTTCGGCGTCAGCAGCGCCGGTAGGATAAAAGGACACTTCCGATGATGACAGGAGGGACAGATTTTTTTGCCCTCTCTCAAATGAAAAGATGACAGAAGGAAAAGCCCTTCTGCCATCTTACGTTGTTTGTGTTTTTTTCGGGTTTAAAGACCCATTTTCTCTTCAAGGAACAGGCGTTCGTCCATGACCTTCACGTTTTCGGCAATCAGCGGCCGGAATTCCATGTGTGCCAGGATATCCTTTTCCAGGTCGATTCCCTTGGCGATCTCCGTGATCATCAGGCCTTCCTTCGTAAGCTTGAAGACGCAGCGTTCCGTGATGTAGGTGATGTCCTGTCCGCTCTTCGCCGCGTATTCTCCGGAAAACGTGATCTGCTGGACTTCATTCACGAACTTATGGCCGCGTCCTTCCGCAAGGACTTTCACACCGCCGTCTGTCAGCTCCAGTTCCGCCTTATTGGCGAAGGTTCCCATAAAGAACACCTTTTTGGCATTCTGGGAGATGTCGATGAAGCCGCCGGCGCCGATGCAGCGTCCGGCAAATTTGGAGACGTTCACGTTGCCGTGACGGTCGATCTCGGCAAAGCCGAGGAACGCCATATCCAGCATACCGCCGTCATACATGTCGATGGTGTCGCACTGATAGAAAATGGCTTCCGCGTTGGCTACGCCCGGGAAGGACAGTCCTTCCTGGACTTCACCGCCCATGGGGCCGGATTCCACGCTGGTGGAAAATCCGCCGAGGCCCTCTTCCGCCGCGACCGAACCGATGCCGGAAGGAATTCCGGAACCGATATTAATGATGCAGTCCGGCTTCAATTCCATCGCCGCGCGCCGTGCCAGGACCTTTCTCGGGGAAAGGGGGAGCACTTTTGTTTTTCCGGCCGGAATACGGGCCAGTCCGCACAGTTCCGGTCTCCAGCCATCGCCGGCATAGCACTGGCGCTGGTTATACGGATCCTGCGCAACGACGACATAATCGACCAGACGGCCGTGAACCCGGACATCTCTTGCGGAGATGCTGCCTTTCGCAAGCACCTGCTCGACCTGGGCAATCACGATTCCGCCGTTGTTATGGGTTCCGACGGCAATCTCCAGTTCCGAACCCTGAACGCCTTCATGGATCATGGACAGGTTTCCGTCCTCATCCGCGTAGGTCGCCCGGAGGAAGCAGACGTTGGGCTTAAAGCTCTTATAAAAGAGATACTCTTCCCCGTCAATCTCCATCAGCTCGACAATCGGGCCCTTTTCCCTGGCCATTTCATTCACGGCACAGCCTTCGTTTCTCGGATCCGCGAAGGTTCCGAGACCGACCTTGGTCAGGATTCCAGGGCGTCCGCCGGCGATCGCGCGGAACAGATTGCACATTACGCCCATCGGCGGAATGTAGGCCGCTATCTCGTTGTTGCCGGCCATATAGGCAATCGCGCGGGCATCCGTCAGGTTTCCGACCCGGACCGTACCGATCAGGCCGGGCTCCTTCAAACGGTTGATGCCCAGGTTCATCCCCTTCCCGGGTTCGGTGGACTCGGTCTTGTCCCCCGGGGTGATGCCGCAGGCCACGGTAATGTTCTTCGGATGTCCCTCTTCGTGGTAACGGTCCGCAAGAGCCTGAAACAGCTCTTCGGGGCTGGCATACGAGCCAAATCCGGCCGCGATGAGCACATCATCATCTTTTACAAAGGTCGCGGCTTCTGCCGCAGTAATAAATTTTGCCATGATCTGCTGCTCTCCGACTTATTTCGCGTCTTTGTACATATTATCAGCTTCGTAACTGGACTTCGTGATGACACTGAAGTGGAACACCGGACGGTCCACCCGCAGGATGCGCATCGGATTGTGAACGACGCCCGCGGGAAGGAAAATCATGGTGGTCCTGGTCAGCAGATGGGCTTCGCCTTCCACGGTATACTCGATCTCTGCCCCAAGATTATAGGGATCGTTCGGGTCGGAGGAGAAAAAGCCGACGATCTCGTCCGTGTCATCATGAACATGCTCCAAAAAGACGGGATCTTTTTCCGGCACGGCGGAATACCAGGCGGTATTCATCTGGAACGCGCCCGGGCAGACGTTTCCGTCCATCCACAGGATCCTCTTTGCAAATTTGTCATAGATCGCCTTGAATTCCGGATCCATTCCCGGTCCGGGGCTGTTCTGAACGAAGAAGGAAGCATACTTCCCGCTTTCATTGTTTAAAATCGCCATTCTTTCACCTCACTCTTTCGGGAAATCCCATGCGCAGAACTTCCAGTACGGTTCGTTAACCTTTGCGGCATACGCTTCCATGTCTACGCCGTTCCAGTCGTAGAATCCGCGCTTGGTCTCGCTGCGGGCACCCCAGGCATCCGGAGATTCCGCTTTCTCACGAATGATCGCCGGCGCTTCATCCCAGCGGGGAAGAATCGGGAACACGGAATTGCAGGTCGTGATATTCAGCTTATAGCCGCCGTTGTCGAAATGATCAAACATTCCGATGCTGGTATAACGCGGGCAGAAGCTGTAATTCAGGCAGGTATCGATATCCTTCGGATCGCAGACTCCGTCGTCCACCAGCTTCAGGGCAGCGGCCCACAGCGCGAACTGAAGGTAGTTGCCGATAAATCCGGGGATCGGCTTCTTCAGGATCGCGGGCTTGCGGTCGAGGGTCTCAAGGAAAGCCTTGACCCACTCGGCCACTCCCGGAGCGGTCTTCGAGCCGGTGCAGATTTCGAAATACGGAACCATGTGCGCCGGATTGAACGGATGGGTCACAACAATGCGGTCCGCGTATTTTGTCATCTTCTCTCCCAGAACGTCCGGAAGATAGGAAGAAGATACCGAGCAGATCGCCTTCACTTTCGGGCAATACTCTTCGATCTTCGCGTAGACCACATGCTTCGCTTCGATGTTCTCGTGGATGCACTCGAAGATGACTTCGCAGTCCGCCAGCTCTTCATAGTTATCCGTATAGGTGAGATACTTCTCGCAGATATGGAACTGATCCTCGTCCAGAAGTCCGTGGTCGATCATCTGATGATAATACTCATCGAACTTTGCCTTGTATCCGGGGATCTTTTCCGTATTGCGGACAACGCTGATCGTCTTATAGCCGTGGCCTGTTGTCAGGACGGTCATGCTGTCGCCGATCATTCCGTTGCCGATCACACCGATGGTGGTTACGCCTTCCATTTTCATTTCTTCCATCCTCCTCTTACGCCGCTGCCGTCGAGTCTCGGGATGCCGAGCATGTCACGTGCCTCATCGGGTGTCGCGACTTCCATATCCAGTTCATGGATGATGCGGACGATTCTTTCGACAAGCTGTGCGTTGGACTCAGCCGGTACATGATAGGAGTAGTTGATGTTGTCTTCCATTCCGGTACGGATTCCGGTGCCGCGGAGCATTCCGAATACGGTTCCGTGCAGCTGGGTCGCGCCGATGGCCATCGTGGTGACGTCGATGGGCTTCTTGACGCCTGCCTGCTGCGCGCAGCTCAGCGCAAGATTGTACATATAGTCGATGTTCTGCTGGGTGCAGCTGATCGCGCCCTGGGAAACCTTGTCCATACCCATAACGAGTGTCAGGGATACCGGATCATCCAGTACGCCGGCCGGATACAGATATTTGAAAACATCTTCAATCGCGGTGGGATCGAACACTTCAATTTCCGCCTTGATGCCCATCTCCTTGATGCGGCGGGCGGTATTGATCAGCCATTTACGGGTCCACATATAGATGAATTCCAGATCGCCCCAGGTGGTGGTCATCAGGGAGCAGTCCAGAGAACACATTTCCGGATAAAGAGCCGGATCTGCAATGTCGAGAACGCCGAGGCCGTCATCGGTCTGCGCGTTGTCGCGGGTTGCGGGAGCGGAGGAGTTCTGAACGATGATCGGGCATTT
>CADBNG010000221.1 GCA_902795985.1 uncultured Lachnospiraceae bacterium | reverse complement strand
TCGGACCGGGGCATTTCAAGTCTTTAGCATCCACAAGGACCGGCGTGCCGGGTGTTTCATTTACAGCTGCTGTTTTCTCTTCCTGTTCCGGCTCTTCCGGATCCGCGGCAGGTTTTTCATCCTGCGAATCCTCATTCAGAAATGCCTTGTACGCTTTATATCCTCCATCCAGTGACGCGGCATCATACCCTCTGTCCGCCAGGATCTCGGCAACCTCTTCGCTCCATTTTCCCGTACGGCAGATCACGACCACCGGTTTATCCTGCGGGATCTCATCCAGCCTGGAAAAGCCCTCGGAAAACGGAAGGTTTAAAGCACCTTCTATCCCGCCAATAAGCACTTCATCCGGTTCCCTCAGATCTACCAGCGTAACGGCAGCCGGGTCCAGTTTCAGAAATTCCTCCGCTGAAATATGTTTATAAGTATCTTCATTTCCCATGATCGGTCTCTCCTCTTTACTTCTAAATACTGCAGGATGGCTCTTCATACTGGATCAGTTCCGTAATCGTCGGATGATCCGAACAGACCGGGCATTTTTCATTTCTTCCTTCTATTTCCAGGACCTGAATATCCATCGTGAGCAGATCGATCAGCATCAGTTTTCCGGTCAGCAATTCTCCGGCACCGGTCAGATACTTGATCGCCTCCAGCGCCTGGATCGAACCCGCCACTCCTGCCAGCGGACCGACCACTCCGTCTTCCCGGCAGCTCCGCGGTCTGGCTCCTTTCGGAACCTCGCCGAAAACGCAGCGGTAACATGGACTCTGTTTCGGAACCACAGTCAGGATCTGCCCGAAGAACTGAACAATGCCCGCGAAACAAAATGGTTTCCCGAGCATCACGCAAACGTCATTGATCAAATATTTTGCAGGGAAATTATCCGTGGCGTCGATAACAAAATCATAGTCCTGAACCACCTGCGCAATATTATCTTTTGTCAGAAATTCTGTATAGGTGTTTACCTGAACATGAGGATTGAGCGCCCGGATCGTTTCCCTGGCTGACTGCACTTTAGGCCGTCCGATATTCGGCGTCATATGAATGATCTGCCTATGCAGATTAGAAAGGCTGACGATATCCGCGTCCGCGATCCCGATCGTTCCGACTCCTGCCGCTGCCAGATACATAGCCGCCGGTGCTCCGAGCGCTCCCGCCCCGATCACCAGTACTTTTCCTTCTGCCAGTTTTTTCTGGCCCCGGTATCCGATCTCCTTTAAAATGATCTGCCGCGAATAACGTTCCAGTTCCTCATTGGATAAAGCCATATCTATCCCTCCGCATTTTTAAGATTGGATCTTAAATGCAAAGTATCATCATTCACCTACTATGTCAATAGGTTTTATGGGTCTGATACGACTCTTTTATTTCCTCTGTCAGTCTTTGGACTCCTGCTGCACAGGACGGACTGTACAATGAGAGATACCGTCGATTTCATAAATGACCGGTTTAACATCAAACACTTTTTCTATGGCAGCGGATTGCATAACCGTTTTTGCCTCCCCGGCCATGCATACAGAACCGTTCTCCATTAAAAGGATCTGGTCCGCATATTGAAAAACCTCATCAAAATCATGAAGGATCATGATGACCGTTTTTTTCTGTTCCGCCAGTTTTTTCGCATAATCCAGCATTTCAAACTGATTTCGGATATCAAGGTATGTCGTCGGCTCGTCCATCAGTATGATATCCGTCTGCTGGACCATAGCCATAGCAAGATACACTTTCTGTCTTTGTCCCCCGGATAACTGTTCCATTTTTTTTGCAGACAGATGCGCGATCCCAAGTTCTTCAAGAGCCTGCCTGACCAGATGATGGTCTTCTTTTGAATACGTTCTCGGATATCCGAGATAGGGAAAACGTCCGTGCATGACCATGCGCGCTACAGTAATGTCAGGAATATTGCGGCTTTGGGGCAGATAAGCAATCTGTTTTGCAAGATCCTTCGGTGAAAATGAAGAGAGATCGTTTCCATTCACAGATATCGATCCGGATCGATAAGGAATAAGCCGCATCAGTGTTTTTAATAAAGTGCTTTTTCCGCAGCCGTTCGGTCCGATGATCATCGATATTTTTCCTTCCGGAAAAGAAGCGTTAATATCATGCAGCACCTCTTCATTCCCATAAGAAACATTCAGTCCGCTTACCGTTACCATCTTTTTTTATCCTTTCTTTTGAAGAGCAGCCAGATAAAGAATGGTCCGCCGATCATGCTGATAAAAATTCCTGCCGGCATTTCATAAGGAGCAAATATCATTCTGGCTGCCAGATCGCAAACCGATACAAACGCAGCCCCGAAAAGAGCACTGAAAACGATATGTTTCGTACTCTCCCCGCCTGTGATCAGTTTTGTCAGATTTGGAACGATAAGGCCAACGAAACTGAGACAGCCTGCGAAAGAAACACTTGCACCGGCAAGGAGCGCAGCTGCTGTCAGAAAAAGATTCCTGGTAAAGACCGTGCGCACGCCAAGCGAATGCGCAGTATCATCCCCAAGAGAAAGGATCTCCAGATCATTGGCAAACATGACAGCGAGGATGATCCCCGCAAGGATCAGGATCGCTGCAGGAAGAAGTCTGGACTGATCCACGGAAGAGAAACCTCCCATGCGGAAATCTGTACTGGCAACGCCGGCGTTCGGGATCATAGTAACGATTGCTTCCCGTACCGCCGTCAGGCTTGCCGATACGGCGATTCCTCCAAGCAGTACTGTCGTACGTGACGCTCCGCTTTTCTGTGAGGCTAATACGACAAGAAATGTAGAGATAACAGCGCCGGAAAACGCAGATCCGGCAATCATCCAGGCATAATAGTTTCCGACAGCACAGCAAATAGTCACCGCAAGAGACGCTCCTGCGTTGATTCCGATGATACCGGGAGATGCCAGCGGATTTGCCAGTACTTTTTGGATGATAACACCTGAAACCGAAAGGCCGGCCCCGGCCAGCATTCCTGCCGCGATCCTCGGCAGACGAACGTACCAGACGATCCTTCCCGCAGCCGTTGTATTCGGTCCGCTGCCCAACACCCGGATCAGCTCCGATAAAGAAAGCCCTGATGCTCCCAGACATAGATTCAATAAAAAAGCTGCCAGCAGAAACAGCAGAGCCAGCAGCATAATATGGGCATCATTCCGTGCCGAATAAGATTTCTTCCAGTCCTTCATAAGCCTCGCCCCAGCGGTTATTCGGTTTGAACTGGTATAAATACCTGTCAAGCCAGAAAACACGGTCTTCTTTTACAGCAGAAAGTTCCTTCCATGCCGGATTGCCGGAAAGATTCTCCCTTATGGCACGTTCCGATTCTTCCTGGTCATTTCCCTGCTGAATAATAAAAATATATTCCGGATCCTCTTCTATGATCTTCTCCAGACTTAACTCGTCCAAAAGATCGCTTCCATCCGCTATATTAATACATCCCAGATCGCGAAGGATCAATCCGGCAACCGCTCCATCCGAGCCTTTTGCCTTTACGCCCATACCGGTCGTCCGAAGAAGAAGCACTTTTGGCGTTTTCCCGCTTTTTTGTGCTGTTTGAATCGCTTTATTGACTCTCTCTTCTACAGCTGTCCCGTTTGTTTTATAGAGATCCTCTCTGCCGGTAATATCCGTACAGATCTTCAGCATTCTTAGATAATCATCAAAAGAATTTACCTCAAAGTAAACTGAGGGGATCCCTGTTCTTTCAAGCGCATCCATCAACTCCATATGATTGCTTGTCTTAGAGCTGGCGATCACAAGATCCGGTTCTGAAAGAAAGAGCATCTCCTGGTTGATCTCATTGTATTTCCCCAGGTCCCTGACGCTTTCATCCAGATCCAGTTTTAAATCTTCCCACGCATCCGTCGGAGCCGCCGCAAGTTCTCCGCCTGCCAAAAGCCATGTCTGGGCAAAACTTGCCGTCAATGCCGCTGCTTTCACAGACTTCTCCGTCCCTGTTACGGTTCTTCCCAGATCATCGGTGATCTGCCATTCCGTAATTAAAGACTTCTCTTCTGAAGAAACCGATCCTGCCGGATCAGCAGCTGAAATGCTTTCGCCTTTCTTTTTTTCCACTTCGCAGCCGGATAAAAGGGTCATGACCGCAAGGAATGTCAACACTAATGCGATCCGTTGTTTCAAAGTATGTCTATTCATCTCGTTATCCCTTTTTATTCCATCGCTTTCTGCATATGCTGCAGATACAATGAAGCCGTGCTGCTCCAGAGACCCATTCCTTCGATATGGCAGATCACTTCAAAGCCTTCTGCTTCCAGTATGCTTTTCCAGCTGTCTTTCCCGTCACCGGCCATATCATTGCGTACGTGATCTCCTGCGACCAGCATAAGCGGAGCAAGATGAACGGTCTTATATCCACCTGCTTTCAGCTGCAAAATACAATCTGCAAGCGCAGGCCAGCCCTCAACTGTTCCCACAAAGACCTGATCCTTCCCGGAGATCCGAAAAGCGGTCTGAAGCGCTCCATAGATCATCCCGGCGATATGACCGGAGCCATGGCCCATTAAAACAAGTGCTTCCTGGTCTTTCAGTTCTGTTCCATAGTGATCCCAGATGCTGCCGGCAGTTTCCAGAAGGTCCTGCTTATCGCTGATCAGCGGTTTTCCGATCTTCAGGGTCTCAAAACGGCTGCGATACTGGTCTGCGATACGGCAAAGCTTGTCAAATTCTTCTCCCGGCGTGATGTGAGTCGGCTGAACGATCACCTGTGCTGCTCCTTCTGCAGCAAGCTTTTCAAAGGCTTCTTCCGGACTGAGGACCGGTCTGCCTTCCGCTGCCAGCTTTCTACAGATTATACGGCTGGTAAAAGCTCTTAAAACAATATAATCGCTGAGCTTCTCCCGCATCGTGTTTTCTACATTAAGGATTGCCGCTTCCGCTTCCGGAACAGATGTTCCAAAACTTACGACAACAAGCGCATTTTTCATCACTATTCTCCTATTATAAACTTATCATCGGATATTGTTTGCAGAAATCTATCTTTGAAAACCCCTCAGTTCCGGCAGGAAAATGATGTTCGGTTTTTTCGTAACCGGATTCACATTGATCTGTGTATCGATTCCGAACAGCTCCCGGATCCTATCTGTCGTAAATACTTCTTCAGGCGTTCCCGTATAAACGATCTGCCCTTTCTTCATCAGGATGATTTTATCACAGTAGCATGACGCGACATTCAGATCGTGGACCGATGAAAAAACCGTAAGATTCTGGCTTTTTAAAATGTTCATGATCTGGTACTGATACCCGATATCAAGATGATTGGTCGGCTCATCCAGAATAATAAGCTGCGCCTGCTGCACCAGCGCTCTCGCTACCAGAGTCCTCTGTTTTTCACCGCCGGACAGGGATAAAAAGCTTCGGTCTTCGTAGCCTTCCAGCCCCACTTCCTTTATTGCGTCCAGTACGATCTGCCGTTCCTTTATCTTGTCTGTGTGCATGAATCTCTGGTGGGCAAAGCGTCCGAGCATGACCATGTCATAAACAGGCATATCGAATTCAACATTGTTTTCCTGCTGCATGACAGACATTTCTTTCGCCGTCTCCCGGCTCGTCAAAGTCGAAACATCCTTTCCGTCAATATAAACAGCTCCTGAGTCCGGATGATAGACTTTGTATATATTTTTCAGCAAGGTGGATTTTCCGCAGCCGTTAGGCCCTACAAGGCCGACAAAATCCCCTTCTTTAATACCGAGGCTCACGCCGTCGACGATCAGTTTTGAATCGATCGAATAGGTAATATCTTTTACTTCAAGCTTCATACTCAACCTCCGGACTTATGTGACCTGCGGATCAGATACAGGAAGAACGGCGCTCCGATAAAAGCGGAAACAACACCGATCGGCAGTTCTTCCGGTGCTACAAGCACGCGGGAAACGATATCCGCAAATACCAGGAATACCCCGCCTACAAGACACGAAGCAGGTATCAGACGCTTATGCTTCGTTCCTACGATCGACCGGGTTATATGCGGGATAGTCAGCCCCACAAAACCGATCGTTCCGCTGACGGAAACAATAACGCCGGTAAGCAGTGTCGCAAGGAGAATGATCGTCATTTTAAGACGGTCCGTATTCAGGCCTACCGTGACCGCCACGTCATCGCCCAAAAGCAGTACATCAAGTTTCTTGGAAAGCATCAAAATAAAAAACAGGCATACCGCAAAGGCAATGGTCACATATTGAAGCTTGTTCCATGACGCGCCGCTTAAGGATCCCATCATCCAGTAAGTAGCGGTTTTAACTTTATCGGAACCGGTCTTGGTATGGTAGATCATCAGATTTGTCAGCGCTCCGAACAGGGCAGAAACTGCTATGCCTGCCAGAACAAGCTGCGTCGCTGTTACTTTGTTTCGGATCGTCGCAATACGCGTCGCCAGTATGATGGATATCACCGCGCCTCCAAAAGCGCCGACCATTGTGCCGTATCCGCCCAGGAACGAAAGATATCCGTACATTATAACGGAAACCGCGCCGGCAGAAGCACCTTGTGAAATACCCAGTACATAAGGATCTGCCAAAGGGTTTTTGGTAAGGGCCTGCATCAGGATACCGCACAGAGAAAGTCCTGCGCCAACGATCAGGGCAGTGAGAACACGTGGAACACGGATATCCCAGATGATCGATTCCGCACTGCTTGCCCAGGTCATTTCATAAACTTCTTTACCGGAAAGCTCATTGATCACGACTTTCCATATGGTCGCAAAATTCATATCAACGCTGCCAAGTTTTGCTGCCAGAATAAGCGCAAACAGCGCAGCCACAGCCATGATCACGCAAAACGCCCCATACTGTGAATTCTTCTGCAATGGAAACAAAGACCTTTTTATTTTTGCCATAATTCCGCTCTCATTTTCTCTCGGATATCAGGATTCCCGCAGCAGCTGCGGGAATCCTGATATAAAGTCTGTTGCAATGTTTTATCCGATAATTCATTAATTGAATTTTTCCGGATAGAACTGTTTTGCCATGATCTCTACTGTTCCGGCGCTGCCTGCAGAGCCCTGCATATCAGAGCAGCATGCGGAATAGATCTTTCCTTCCTGAACTGCACGGAGATTCTTGGTTGCGTCATTTGTCTTTAAGAATTCTTCTTTCTCCGCGGTATCTTCATAAGTGTAATTCAGAATCAGGATCACGTCGGGATCACGTTCTACAACTTCTTCCCAGCTCGGTGTCGCCCAGCCTTTTTCAATATCATCAAAGATGGAGATTCCGCCGGCTCTTTTGATCATATCGCCGGGCATACCCTGGCAGGCGGTAAAC